>NZ_JBEXTX010000083.1:0-36467 GCF_040614175.1 Amycolatopsis sp. NPDC006131 | reverse complement strand
TCATCTGGGCACTGCTGCGCGACGGCCGCGAATTCCACCACTCACCGCCGCCCATCAGCCCTACAGCTGCTTGACACGATCATTGAGACTCCTCGGTTCGTTCCACAGTGGTGAGGGCTTCGCGCAGGACGGCGAGCGCCTCGTCCGCCTCGGCGACGGTGACGGTCATCGGCGGGGTGACCCGCAGGACGTTGCCGTGCAGGCCGCCGCGGCCGATCAGCAGTCCCCGCTGCCGGGCGGCCTCCAGCACGCGCAGGGTCGCGGCCACGGCCGGCTCGCGGGTGCCGGGCACGACGAGTTCCACGCCGATCATCAGCCCCATCCCGCGGACCTCGCCGACGAGCGGGCAGTCCTCCGCGATCGCGCGCAGGCCGGTCATCAGGTGCTCGCCGACCTTGTCGGCGTTCGCCTGCAGGTCGTGCGAGAGCAGGTAGTCCAGGGTCGCGACACCGGCGGCCGTGGCGAGCGGGTTGCCCCCGGCCGTGGAGATCGAGTTCGCGCCGAGGCAGTCCATCAGCCCGGCGGGCGCGACGACCCCGCCGATCGCGACGCCGTTGCCGAGGCCCTTGGCGAAGGTGATCGCGTCGGGGGTCACGCCGGAACCCGGCATGGCGAAGAACGACCGGCCGGTGCGCCCCCACCCGGACTGGACCTCGTCGGAGATCAGCAGGATGCCGTAGTCGTCGAGCACGGCCTTCATCGCCGGGAAGAAACCCTCGGGCGGGGTGGCGAACCCGCCCGCGCCCTGGACCGGCTCGGCCAGCAGGCACGCCACGTCCCCGGCGGTGGAGGTTTCGATGATCGTGCGCAGCTCGTCGGCGCACGCGGCCACGAACGCGGCGTCGTCCAGGTGGCCGAAGGGGCTGCGGTAGCGGTAGCCGCTGTGCACGTAGGTGACCGCGAGCGGGCTGAGCGCGGTGGCCGACCAGCCCCGGATGCCGGTGGCCGCGACCGTGGCGAAGGACCGGCCGTGGTAGCTGCCGCGCAGGGCGAGCACCTGGTGCGACCGCCGCCGCTGGGTGGCCAGCAGCAGCGCCGTCTCGACGGCCTCGGTGCCGGAGTTGACGAAGAAGACCTTCGCGTCGGGCAGGCCGGACAGCTTCGCGATCCGCTCGGCGAGCTCGACCTGGCTGCGGATCAGGTACAGCGTCGAGGAGTGCAGCAGGCGCCCGGCCTGCGCCCGGATCGCCTCGGTGATCTCCGGGATGTCGTGGCCGACCATGGTGGCGAGCAGGCCGCCGAAGAAGTCGAGGTGCTCGCGGCCCTCGCCGTCGGTCACGCGGCGCCCTGAGCCGCGGACCAGTTCGATCGGCTCGTCGTAGTAGAGCTGCATCCAGGACGGCATGACCTGGCGGTGGCGCTGCCACAACTCGGCGTGGGGCACGGGCTCCTCCTTCGGCGGACGGCGACGCCTGCGCACGCTAGGACGGCCGCCTGGACCGGCTCACCGTCACCGGGCACGAATTTCAGATAGTCGAAAAACGGGTTCACTCTGATGCAATGGGCGCCTCCGGGGCCGCACAGTGTCGGCCAGCCGAGGAGCCAGGAGGTGACCATGCGACCGACCGACGCCGACGTGACGGCCCGGGTCGACGCCCTGGCCGAGGACATGTTGTCGTTCCTGGCCGCAACGGTGCGGGACCCGAGCGAGAGTGGCTGGGAGGACCGGGTCACCGGCCGGTACGCCGACTGGTTCACCGCCCGCGGCTGGCCGGTGACGCGGCAGCCGCTCGAGGAGGCCTCCGGGGAGCCGCGGGCCGCGCAGCGGGAAAACCTGATCGCCTGGTACCCCGGCCGCCGCGGGCTGCCGTGCGTGGTCCTCAACGGCCACGTCGACGTGGTGCCCGCGGGCGAGGAGCAGGCGTGGTCCCGGCCGCCCTACTCCGGTGACCGGGACGGCGGCCTGGTGCACGGGCGCGGCTCGGTGGACATGAAGGGCGGTATCGCGGCCGGGCTGTACGCGCTCGCCGCGCTCGAACAGGCCGGGGTGGATCTGCCGTTCGACGTGGCGGTGCAGCTCGTCGTCGCCGAGGAGACCACCGGGGCGGGCACGCGGGCGGCGGTGCGCGAGACGCCGGAGCCGGCGGCCGCGCTGGTGCTGGAGCCCACCGGCGGGGCGATCGTGCCGGTCAGCACCGGTCTGCTGTTCTTCACCGTCGAGGTCACCGGCGTCGCCGCGCACACCTCGGCCCCGTGGCGCGGGGTGGACGCGTTCGACAAGCTGATCCGGGTCCGCGAGGCGCTGGCCGAGCTGGCGCGCAAGCGGGGCGCGGCGTACCGGCACCCGTTGTTCGCCGACGTGCCGACCGCGATCCCGTTCGCGATCGGCACCGCGCGGGCGGGCAGCTGGCGGGCGGCGGTGCCCGACCACGCGACCATGTCCGGGCGGATCGGGCTGACGCCCGGTGAACCTCCGGCGGAGCTGCGCCAGGAGGTGGAGCGGGTGCTCGCCGAGGTCACGGCGACCGACGACTGGCTGCGGGACCACCCGCCGTCCGTGCGCTGGGACCACGAGGGCCTGCCCGGCTGGGAGACTCCCACCGGCCACCCGCTGATCACCGCGCTCCGGTCCGCGCAGCGGGAGTGCGCGGGCGCGGAGACGCTGACCGGCTTCACGGCCGGCTCCGACGCCGCGTACTTCGGCTCCCGGGGCGTGCCGACGGCGATCTTCGGCCCCGGCGACGTGACCCGGGCGCACGCGCCGGACGAGTGCGTGGCCGAAGCCGACGTGGTGCGGGCCGCCAAGGTGCTCGCGCTGACCCTGGCCAGGCTGGTGGTGCGCGATGGGTGAGCAGCGCACGACCGTGCTGCACACGCTGGAGCGCGGCCTGCAGGTGCTGGAGGCGGTCGCGGCGGCCGACGGCACCGCCACCGCGAAGGTGCTCGGGCGGCAGCTCGGCATCAAGATCGGCACCTGCTACCACCTGCTGCGCACGCTGGTCGCCAGCGGGCACGTGGTCCGGCTGCCCGGCGGGTACTACGACGTGGGCCCGAAGGCGGCGTCGCTGAGCCGGCACCTGCAACGCCGGTCCGGGCCCTCCCCCGAGCTCGCGGTCATCCTCACGCGCCTGCACAACAAGACCCGCGAGACCTCCTACATCTCCGGCTGGAACCACGGCACGCTGATCCTGCAGCACTACATCTCGGGCCTGCACACGCTGTCCGTGGGCAACCTCGACGTCGGCTACACCGGGCACATGCACGCCCGCGCCTCCTGCAAGGCGGTGCTGGCGTTCCTGCCGGAGGAGCAGGTCGCGGCGATGTTCGCGGGCGTGCCGCTGGAGGCGGTCACCGCGCACACGATCACCGACTTCGACGCGCTCACCGTGGACCTGGCCACCTCGCGGCGCCGCGGTTATGCCCTGGACCTGGAGGAGTTCAGCGACGGCGTCTGCTGCGTGTCCGCGCCGTTCTTCGGCGAGAACGGGATGCCGGCCGGGGCGTTCACGGTGTCCGTGCCGCAGTCCCGGTTCACCGAGCGCCGGTCGTGGCTGATCGCCGAGGTGCGGGAGGCGGCGGCGATGGCGACCGGCCTGCTGCGCACCGGCCGGCTGACCGTGCCCTCCCCCGACGCGCCGCCGCGCACCGACCGGGAGGTCTCGTGAGGACACTCGACTCCGCCCGCGCCGTGGTCACCGGCGCCGGGCGCGGGATCGGCCGCGCGATCGCGGTGCGGCTGGCGGCCTCCGGGGCGTCCGTGGCGGTGGTGGACGCCGACCTCGGCGGCGAGGTCGTGCCGGAGGTCGCCGCGCACGGTGTGGACGTGATGGGCCTGCGCTGCGACGTGACCGACCCGGCCGCGGTGGACGCGTCGATCGGCGCGGTGGCCGACGCGTGGGGCGGGGTGGACGTGCTGGTCTGCAACGCCGGGGGCGGCACCGGCCCGATCCACGGCAACCGCGCGTCCGAAGTGGACCTCGGCGAGCTGGAGGCCGTGCTGCGGCTCAACCTGTACGGCACGATCCACTGCTGCCGGGCCGTCGCCGGTCCGATGCGGGCGCAGGGCCGCGGCAGCATCGTCACGATGAGCTCGATCAACGGGCTGGCGCCCACCGCGGACGGCGGCTACGCCCACTACGGCGTCGCCAAGGCGGCGGTCGCGCACTACACCCGCTACCTCGCGCGTGAGCTCCGCCCGCACGGCATCCGGGTCAACGCCGTCGCCCCCGGCCCGATCGGCACCGCCCGGCTGCGCGCCCGCTACGCCGAGGCCGGCGAAGATCTCGACGCGGCAGGCGAACCCGGCGACGTCGCCGGTGTCGTCGAGTTCCTGGCCGGGCCCGCCGCCCGGCACGTCAGCGGGCAGGTCATCACCGTCGACGGCGGCGCCTGAACCACCCTTTCCCCGACCATCCGAAAAGGAGAGTGGGTACCCCCATGCCCGAAACCGCCGCACTGCTGGCGCATCTGGAATCGATGTGGCGCATCCGGTCCTTCGAAGAGGAGGTCACGCGCCTGCGCGCCACCGGCGACATCGTCGGCTCGGTGCACCTGTGCAACGGCCAGGAAGCGATCTACACCGGCGCGTGCGCCGCGCTCGACCTCACCCGCGACGCGGTGTTCCCCACCTACCGCGGCCACGGCTGGACGCTGGCCTGCGGCGCGCCGCCCCACGCCCTGTTCGCCGAGCTGCTCGGCCGCGCCACCGGGATCAACGGCGGCCGGGGCGGGTCGGCCTACCTCACCGCGCCCGGCTACGGCATGTACGGCGAGAACTCCATCGTCGGCGCGGGCGTGCCGATCGCCGCGGGCGCCGCGCTGGCCGCCACGTTCGACGGGTCCGGCCGGGTGGCACTGGCCGCGTTCGGCGACGGCGCGATGAACCAGGGCGCGGTGCACGAGGCGATGAACTTCGCCGCCGTCCGGTCGCTGCCGGTGATCTTCCTGGTGGAGAACAACCACTACTCCGAGCTCACCCCGATCGCCGACATGGTGCGCGTGGACCGGTTGTTCAAACGCGCCTCCGCCTACGGGTTCCCGGGCGCGCGCATCGACGGCAACGACCCCGAGGCGGTGCGCCAGGCCGTGGCCGAGGCCGCCCGCCGCGCCCGGTCCGGGGCGGGCCCGGTGCTGTTGGAGGCGATGACCCAGCGCATCGTCGGCCACTACATCGGCGACGCGCAGCACTACCGCCCCGCCGGGGACCTGGACGCCGCGCTCGCCGCGGAACCGATCGGCAGGCTGACCCGCGAACTGCTCGCCCTCGGCGTCGCCCAGTCCGAACTGGACGAACTCACCGCGCGGGTGGACCGTGAGATCGCCGACGCCGCCGCCCGCGCTCTGGCCGATCCTCTCGCCGACCCCTCGACCGTTCTGGAGCACCTGTATGCCTGAGACGAAGAACCTCTCCTACGCCGAATCCGTCAACGCCGCGCTGCGCCGCGCGCTCGCCGAACGGCCGGAAGCGCTGCTGTTCGGTGAGGACGTCGGCGCTCCCGGTGGCGTGTTCGGCGTGACGAAGGGCCTGCGCAAGGAGTTCGGCGAGCGCGTGTTCGACACCCCGATCTCGGAGTCGGCCATCCTCGGTGGCGCGGTCGGCGCCGCGATGTTCGGCCGCCGTCCCATCGCGGAGATCATGTGGGCCGATTTCTCCCTCGTCGCGTTCGACCAGCTGGTCAACCAGGCCGCCAACGTCCGCTACGTCTCGCGCGGCGCGCTGTCCGCGCCGCTGACCGTGCGCACCCAGCAGGGCAACGCGCCCGGGGCGTGCGCGCAGCATTCGCAGTCGCTGGAGGCGTTGTTCGCCCACGTTCCCGGGCTGCGGGTGTGCCTGCCGGCCACCCACCAGGACGCCTACGACCTGCTGCTGTCCGCGATCTGGTGCGACGACCCGGTGATCGTGATCGAGAACCGCACGCTCTACCACGCGGGCAAGCAGGAGGTCCGGCTCGGCGGCGAGGTGCAGCCGATCGGCGGCGCGGCGGTGCGACGGCCCGGCCGGGACGTCACGGTGCTCACCTGGGGCGCGATGCAGCACCGGGTGCTGGAGGCGGCCGGGCGGCTGGCCGCGGACGGCATCGACGCCGAGGTGATCGACGCCCGCTGGGTCCGCCCGCTCGACCTGGACACCGTGCTGGACAGCGTGCGCCGCACCGGGCGGCTGGTGGTCGCCCACGAGGCGCACACCGTCGGCGGGGTGGGTGGCGAGGTGGTCGCCGCCGTCGCCGAAGCCGGGGTGCCGCTGCGCTGCCCGCCGGTGCGGGTCGGCACGCCCGACACCCGCATCCCGTCCGCGCCCGGCCTCGCCGCCGCCGTGATCCCGTCGGCCGAGGTGATCGCCGAAGCTATCACCAAGTCCGTACGCGCCTAGGAGGAGCCGTGACCGAACCCGTCGTCGCCATGCCCCCGTTCGCGCCGCTGTACGGCGTGGGCACCGAGTCGGTGCGGCTGCGCTGGCTCACCGTCGAGTACCGCACCGACCCGCAAGCCGTGGCGAGCCTGCTGCCCGCGCCGCTGGCGGCGACGCCGGACCCGCTGGTCGGGATCTGGGTCGCCGAGTTCCTCGGCGCCGGGTTCCACCTGCCCGACGGCACCGTCGAGCAGCGGCCGCCGTACCTGCAGGCCGGGGTCAGCGTGCGCTGCCAACGCCACGGCGAGGTCGGCGCCTACCCGCTCACGTTCTTCATCGAGGGCCTCAACCACGGGACCCTCGGCCGGGAGATCTTCGGGCTGCCCAAAAAGCAGGCCCGCGCCGTCACCCTCACCGAGGACGGCGGCGCGGTCACCGGCCGCATCGTCACCGCCAACGACATCGAGATCGTCACCGTCCGGGCGCGGGCCACCACACCCGCGGGCCCGCTCGACCCGGTTCCCGCCTGGTTCGGCAACCACTTCGCGCTCAAGCTGATCCCCAGCGCGGAGGGCACCGGCTACGACATCAGCCGCCTGGTGCGGATCCCGTTCCGCACCTCCGAGCCGGGCGGCGCGTGGGACGGCACGGCCGAAGTGACCCTCCGGCCCTCCACCGCGGACCCCGTCCAGCTGCTGCCGTGCCGGGAGGTGGTGTCCGCCCGCTACGGCGGGATCCGCCTCGACATCGGCTTCGGCACCTACCTCGACCACGTCGACCACGTCCCCGTCGCGGGGACACCGCACTGGGGCAGCGTCGCCCCGGCAGGAGAGTGAGCACACCATGAGCGTCCAGACCCAGCCGCAGGCCGGCTCCGGAGTCGGCATCACGCCGGCGCAACGGAAATCGATCGTCGCCGCGTGCATCGGCAACTTCATCGAGTGGTACGAGTTCGTGCTGTACGGGTACTTCGCGTCCACCATCGCGAAGTTGTTCTTCCCCGCCGGTGACCCGACCGCGGCGCTGCTGCTGACGTTCGCGTTGTTCGGCGTGAGCTTCGTGGTGCGGCCACTGGGCGGGGTGGTGTTCGGTTACATCGGCGACCGCTACGGCAGGCGCAGCGCGTTGTCGGCGATCATCCTGCTGATCTCGCTGGGCACCGCGTTGATGGCGCTGGTGCCGCCGTACGCCTCGATCGGGGTCGCCGCGCCGGTGCTGATCCTGGTGCTGCGCCTGGCGCAGGGCCTGTCCGCGGGCGGCGAGTGGACCGGGGCGGTGGCGTACGTGATCGAAACCGCCCCCGCCGGGCGGCGCGCCTACTACGGCAGCTGGCAGACGATCACGATCGTGCTCGGCATGATGGTGGCCAGCCTGTCCGCGCTGCTGTTCACCGAGGTGCTCTCCCCCGCCGCGCTGGAGTCGTGGGGCTGGCGGATCCCGTTCCTGATCGCGTTGCCGCTCGGTCTGATCGGGCTCTACATGCGACTGCGGCTGGACGAGACGCCGGAGTTCGCGCAGGTGGCCGCTAGCGGCGAGCACGAACGCGCCCCGCTGCGCGCCACCCTGCGGCACGACTGGCGTTCGATCCTGCGGATCGCCGCGCTGGTGTGCTCGCCGACGATGTGCACCTACGTGCTGCTGGTGTACGGGCCCACGTTCCTGGCCACCGAGCTGAAGGTGCCCGCCGCGCAGGCGAAGCTGGCCGGGTTCGCCGCGATGGTCGTGATGATGGTGCTGACCGTGGTGTCCGCGCGCCTGTGCGACCGCGTCGGGCGCAAGCCGTTCCTGATCGCCGGGGCGATCTGGGTGCTGGTCACCGCGCCGCTGGGATTCCTGCTGCTGCACCGGTTGTCGTTCGGGTTCCTGGTGGCGGGCCTGGCGCTCGTGGTGATCGGCGAGGCGCTGATGCTGGCGCCGCAGCCGGCGATCTTCGCCGAGCTGTTCCCCACCGCCCGCCGGTACAGCGGGGTCGGCATCGGTTACAACATCGGCGTGGTGCTCTTCGGCGGCGCGGGCCCGCTGGTCGCCACCGCAATCGTGGAGGCGACGCAGAGCACCTACGCCCCCGCAGGGTACTTGGCGTGCGGCGCGCTGATCAGCCTCATCGCGGCGATCTTCACGCCGGAGACGCTGCGGCGCGACAGTACTTCCACCGCAAGCTGAACCACCGGAAGCCCCCGCAGCCGGGCTGCGGGGGTGTCCGGCGTCAGCGGGGTGCGATCACCCGCAGCTGCAGCATCGCCGCGAAGCGGGCCTCCGGGTCGGACAGGTCCAGCTGCGCGACCTCGGCCAGGCGCCGCAGGCGGTAGCGGAAGGTGTTGGGGTGCACGTAGACCGCGTTGGCGGCCGCGTTCACGTCGCCGAAGGCGTCCAGCCACGCACGCAGCGTCTCGACCAGGTTGGTGTTGTGCTGCCGGTCGTAGTCGAACAACCGCGCGACCGGGCCGGTCGGGCGGTCGCCCCGCGCGGCGACCAGGTCGCGCAACTCCAGCAGCAGCGCCTCGACCTGGACGTCGGCCAGGCGGGCGACCCGGCGGCCGGTGCGCGGTTCCGCCCGCAGCACCCGCAGCGCCCGGTCCGCGCTGGCCCTGGCGCCGGCCAGTGCCGGGACGTCCTCGGCGACCGGACCGATCGCGACGACCGCGGGCACCCGCTCCCCCACCCGGTCCAGGAATTCCGTCGCGATGGACACCGCCCACTGCTCGCCGTCGCCCTCGCCCTCCACCGGGACCAGCCCGTAGGCCACGTCCCCGACGAGGGCGCTCGCGGCACGCGGGTGCACCGCGGTCAGGTGCATCGCGAGACCGTCGCTCACCCGTTGGAGTTCGGTCGCCACCCCGGCGTCGTCCCGCTCGCCGGGGCCGCGGTCGGCGAGCGCGAGCGCCAGCACCACCACCGGACGGCCGGCCAGCCCCAGCCGGGACATGGCTTCGCGTGCTCCCGCGCCGCCTTCGAGCGCGGTGCTGAGCAGTTCGGTGCGCAGGCGGCGGGACACGTCGGTGCCCGCGCGAACGCGCAGCATGTGCAGCGCGACGAGCCGGGCCGCCTCCCGCAGCGCCTGCTCGCGTTCCGCGCTGAGCGGTTCCCGCACCGCCGCCCAGATCGAGCCGAGCACCTCGTCACCGGCCCGCACGGCGACGGCGACCCGCGGCATCGTCAGGCCGTCGAGGTTCACCAGCGCGTCGACGTAGACGAGCCGGTCGCTGCGGTACAGCTCGCGGAACACGCCCCGGTCGGTGAGCATCCGGGCGAAGCGTTCCGGCACCTGCCGTCCCAGGATCGTCTCCACCCGGGACGGGTCGGCTTCGTCCTGGCGGCCGGAGAACGCCAGCACCCGCGAGCGCGGGTCCTCGATCGTCACCGGCGCGTCGATCAGCTCCGCGATCGCGTTGGCCACCGCGAACAGGTCACCCGACGGCACCCCGCCCAGCATCTCCGGCTCGGCCTGGCCGACGTCGCCCTCGGCGAGCAGCGCCCGCAGCATCGCGGCCAGCTGCGCCCAGGACGCCCCGCGCGTCAGGCCCAGCAACACCACGCCGGTCTCGTCGACGGCGGCGGTGACCTCCGCCGGCACGTCGACCGGCGCGCGCACCACCAGCCCGGCCGCCTCCTGCTTGCCGAGCGCGCGCAGCAGGCGGACGACCTCCTCGGGCTCGCGGACGCCCACGCCGAGCACGAGCGCGTGGCGGGGCAGCACGGGTTCCTCGAACGGGTCGTGGATCGCGACGCCGCCGATGTCCCCGGCGCGACCCGGGTCGCCGTGGACGAGGTCGAGCAGCGTGCCACCGAGGTCGTCGAGGACACGGACCACACCGGCGTTCACCGCGACGCCCCACCTCCTCGCCGGCTCAGCAGGCCACCCGCTCGGTCGCCGTCGTCACCTCGGCCAGCAGCTCCGGCACCGGCTCCACCCCGATGCCCGGCCCCGCGGGCACGTCCAGGTGCCCGCCGGAGAGCACGAACGGCTCGGTGATGTCGGTGCGATAGTAGCGGTCGGAGGCGGACGTATCGCCGGGCAGCGTGAAGCCGGGCAGCGCGGCGAGCGCAAGGTTGGCGGCGCGGCCCAGCCCGGATTCGAGCATGCCGCCGCACCACACCGGCACCCCGTGGGCGGCGCACACGTCGTGCACCCGGCGGGCTTCCAGGTAGCCGCCGACCCGGCCGGGCTTGATGTTGACGACCTGGCACGCGCCGAGCGCGATCGCGTCCGCGGCCGACTTCGCCGACACGATCGACTCGTCCAGGCACACCGGCGTGGCCAGCCGCTTGGCGAGTTCCGCGTGGCCGAGCACGTCCTCCTCGTCCAGTGGCTGCTCGATCAGCAGCAGCCCGAACGGGTCGAACCGGGCCAGGTGGCGCGCGTCGGCGAGCGTGTACGCGGTGTTGGCGTCGACCTGCAGCAGCACGTCGTCGCCGAAGCGTTCCCGGACCGCCCGCACCGGCTCGACATCCCACCCTGGCTGGATCTTGAGCTTGATCCGCACGTACCCGGCGTCGAGGTAGCCGCCGACGGTGTCGAGCAGTTCGCCGACCGAGCCCATGATCCCGACCGACACCCCGCACGGCACCCGGTCGCGCACCGCGCCCAGTTCCCGCGCCAGCGGGCGGCCTTCGGCGCGCAGCTCGGCGTCGAGCACCGCCATCTCCAGCGCGGCCTTGGCCATGCGGTGCCCCTTGAACGGCGCCAGCACCCGGCCCACCGCGGTGGCGTCGAGGTGGTCGGCCGCCGCGAGCGCGGGCACGAAGAACCGCCGCAGCACGTCGGCCGCGCCGTCCACGTACTCCGGCGAGTAGAGCGGGTCGGCCAGTGTGCCGCATTCGCCCCAGCCCACGGCCTCGTCCGTCTCGACCCGCACCAGCAGGATGTCGCGGGCGGTCTGCGTGCCGAACGAGGTCCGGAACGGAGCCACCAGCGGCATCTCGATGCGGCGCAGTTCCACTCCGGTCAGTTTCACGCGCTGTCCTCCTTGGCCACGCGGGTGACGACGTACCACCCGGTCTTGTCGAATCCCGCGACGCGCGCGCCCTGCGCCAGCAACGTGCCGAGCGTGTCGCGCACCGCGATCCGCCACCGCCGCGCCAGGCGCGGGTCCGCGCGGCGCAGCGTTTCGATGTCCCGCGGCGCGGCGACCAGCAGGGCCGGCCCGTCGAGACTGCCGAGGCGGGGCGTGTCGTTCTCCACGCCGAGCGCCACGACCGCACCGGGCGGCGCGCTGACGCGCCGGGGTGTGCCGTCGCAGGCCGCCTCGACCTCGGGGGCGCCGATGCGCCAGTGCACCAGCAGCCGGTCGGTGTCGTCGTCGCCGTTGATGTGGTCGTGCATCCCGCCGTAGAAGTTCGGCAGGTACTCCACGGCTTCGGCGGCGAGCTTGCCGAGGTTGAAGTAGGCGTTGCGGCTCACCAGCGGATCGAAGGTCCACTCGATCACCGAGATCCCCCGCGGCAGCGCCCAGGCCCGCTGGTGCAGCTTGAGCGCCAGCCCGACGCTGCGCCCGGCCATCACCGGGGACACGCCCGCGATGTGGCTGTGCATCACCCCGGGGGTGCCGAAGAACCCGACGCAGGCGCCCACCAGCTCGTCCCCGACGTACGCGCCGGCGACGTAGTTGCCCGCCTTGGTCAGCGCGCGCATGAGTTCGGTGGTCACCGGCGGGTTGGCCGGATCGGGCCGCCAGATCAGGTCGAACAGCCGGTACACGGCCTCCAGCTCGGGCAGTTCGGCGACCTCGCGGACGCGGACGCCCGCCGCGACCGCCGCCTTGGCCGCGGCTTCCTCGGGACTGGTCCTCACCGGCGCACGTCCGTCAGCAGGTCGGCGACCAGGGCCGACACCAGCGCGGTGCGGCCGGGCAGCTCGCCGATCCGGATGTGCTCGGTGTCGGCGTGTGCTCCGCCGCCGACGGCCCCGAGCCCGTCGAGGGTGGGCACCCCGGCGCCCGCGGTGAAGTTGCCGTCCGAGGCGCCCCCGACCGCGGCGGCCGTCAGCGGCGGCAGACCGAGCGTGGCCGCCACCGCCTGCGCGCGGGCGAACAGCGCGGCCGACGACTCCGCTTCCAACGGGGGCCGGTTCGGGCCGCCCAGCACCTCCACCACCGAACCCTCCACAACGGACTCCAGCGCCCGCATCCGCCCGTCCACCCTGGACTGCTCGGCCGCGCTGCGGACGCGCACGTCGACCGCGAACTGCCCGGCGGCGGGCACGGTGTTCGCCGTGGTGCCGGCGGACAGCACGGTCGGCGTCACGCTCGTGCCGCGCCCGGGGTCCGCGAGCCCGGCCACCGCCAGGATCTGGTGCGCCAGCTCGACGGTGGCGTTGACGCCGCGTTCCGGTTCCAGCCCGGCGTGCGCGGCCCGGCCCTTCACCTGCACCTGGTACTGCGACACGCCCTTGCGCTCGGTCTTGAGCGCCCCGCCGTCGGCGGAGGCCTCCAGCACCAGCGCGGCGGCGCAGCCCGCGGTCTCGTCCTCGATCAGGGTTCGCGAGCTGGGCGAGCCGAGCTCCTCGTCGCCGGTGATCAGGATGGTCACCCCGGCCCGGTCGCCGAGCGCGGCGACGGCGTGCAGAGCCATCACCACCCCGGCCTTCATGTCGAAGCAGCCGGGCCCGCGCAGGACATCACCCTCCACTGTGTACGGATGCGTGGCCAGGGAGCCCAGCGGCCACACGGTGTCGTGGTGGCCGAGCAGCAGGACCCGCGCGGGGCCAGGGCCGAAGCGCCAGCGCAGGTGGGTCCACCCGTCGCGGACGATCTTCTCCGGCGGCGTCCCGAGGAGCCGCTCGCCGAGGCGCGCGAGCGTGTCCGCGCTCGCGGCCACCGCCGCGTGGTCCGACGACGGCGATTCGCAGGTGACCAGCCGCTCGATGTCGCCGAGCATCGCGGGCAGGTCCGGGAACGGCATGCTCACACCACCTTCGGTGTGGCCCGCACGCCGTGGTGCACGTACCGCTCCCCGGTGGGCAGCGAGTAGAACGTGACCGGCATCCAGGACTCCATCTGCGGGATCCACACCACGAACAGGTCGTCGTCGACGGCGACCAGCTCGTACTCCTCGACCGGGTCGGGCACGAGATCGGCCAGCTCGCCGGTCACGGTGGTGCGCAGCTTCGGCGTGTCCCCGTCGCGGAACACCTCCATGCGGGTGCTCGCGCGCTCGTACGTGCCCAGGTGCGGGGTGATGTCCACGGCCACCGGCTCGTCCGGCGGCGCCAGCGGGTGCGGCACGGCGACGCCGGCCAGTTCGGCGAAGATCTCCCGGTACAGGTCCTCGTACAGGCCGCGGGTGTTGCCGCCGTTGGTGAGCAGCGTGACCGCGAGTCCCGCGGCGGGCAGCAGGCGCAGGAACGCGGCCTGCCCGATCGTGTTGCCGTCGTGCCCGAGCACCAGCTGCCCGTCCCAGTGCAGCCGGAACCAGCCGATGCCCCACGAGTCGGCCAGCGAGTGCTTGTCCGGCAGGTCGACCTGCTTGTCCGCCATCGCCGCGGCCGCTTCCGCGCTGAGCACGCGGGTGCCGTCGGCGGCCAGGCCGCCGGTCAGGTGCATTCGCGCGAACGCCAGCACGTCCGCCGCGGTGGAGTCGATGAGGCCGGCCGGGCCCGCGGACCGCGGCAGCGTCCACACCGGCGCCGTGACCGGTTCCGGCGAGCCGACGTGGCCCACCGCGGCGCGGAACATCAGCGCCTCTTCGGGCAGCGTCACCGTGCGGGTCAGACCGAGCGGGGTGAACAGGCGCTCCCGCAGCGCGGCGTCCCACGTGCCGCCGGTGAGCTTCTCGATGACCCGTCCGGCCAGCGAGAACCCGGAGTTGCAATAGGACCAGGTGGCGCCGAGCGGGTGGTTCTGCGCGACCTCGTCCAGCCGCGCCACGTACTTCTCCAGGCAGTCGTCGCCGCGGCCGGTGTCGGTGAAGACGTCGCCGTCGATGCCGCTCGTGTGGGTGAGCAGGTGGCGCATCGTCACCTGCTTGGTGGTGTCCGGGTCCGCCAGCCGCAGCTCCGGCAGCACGTCCGCCACGGGGGCGTCGAGGTCGAGGAGCCCCTCGTCGGCGAGCTGCATGGCGACGGTCGCCGTCCACACCTTGGAGATCGAGCCGATTTGGAACACCGAGTCCGTCGTGGCCGCGACACCGGTGTTCACGTTGAGCACCCCGTGGGCCGCCTGCACCACCTCGTCCTCGCCGCCCAGGCGCAGGATGCCCAGCGCCGCACCGGGCACGTGGTGGCGTTCGGCGAGTTCGGTCAGGCGCCGCTGCCAGTGCGCGGCATCCAGCGGCGGGCGGCGGCCGGGCGTGTGCCGCTCGACCCAGTCCACGACGCGCCGGTTGTAGTCGAGGCGGTGCGAGGGCCGTCCGTTGAGGATGAACGCGTGCGCGCCGCCCGGGTACAGCACCAGCCGGGTGGGCACGCCGCGCTCGCGCAGCGCGGTGTGCCACTGCTGTGCCTGGCCCACCGGGCAGAGCAGGTCGGCGCCGCCGTGCAGCACGAGCGTCGGCGTGCGGACCTGGTCGACCTTCGCCAGCGGCGACATCGCGGCGTAGGCATCGGGGTCGTCCCACGGCAGCGCGCCGAGTTCGTGCGCCGCCAGCAGGTGCCCCTCGTCCGAGGTGCCCGCCATGCTGGTCAGGTCGGTGACCACGCCCCCGGCGACGGCCGCGGCGAACCGGTCGTCGCGGCTGGTGAGGTAGCAGGTCATGAAGCCGCCGTAGCTGTACCCGGTGACGGCGAGCCGGTCCGGGTCGGCGACGCCTTCGGCGACGAGGTCGTCCAGCGGCTCCAGGAAGTCCTTGGCGTCGGCGGTGCCCCAGCCGCCGCGGACGGCGGTGAAGAACTCCTCGCCGTAGCCGTCGCTGCCGCGCGGGTTGAGCAGCAGCACGGTCCAGCCGCGGGCGACGAGTTCCTGGTGGTAGAAGTGGATTTCGTCGGCACCGCCCTGCCACGCGTTGTGCGGTCCGCCGTGGATGTCGAGCAGCAGCGGCGCGGGGCCGGTGGTGGCCGGGTCGCGCAGCAGCCAGCCGTGCACGACGGTGCCGTCGGAGATGCGGAACTCCCGCTCCTGCGGGGTGACCAGCTCGATGCCCTCCGCCGTGTGTCCGGTGAGGACGGTCTCGGCGCCGGTGGACAGGTCGAGGCTGACGATTTCGCCGTAGGAGTCCGGCGTGGTGAGCACGACGGCCGCGGTGGTCCCCGCGACGCTCAACCCGGCCACAGTCCGTCCGGCGCCGGTGAGCACCGGGCGCGGGGTGCCGCCGTCGACGGGCACCGAGTACAGGTGGGTGCAGCCGCGGTCGCGCACGCAGAACAGGACGCTGCGGCCGTCATCGGTGAGCTGTGGCCAGGCTCCGGGGTAGGCGGGACCGCCGGGCATCACGTTGCGGTCCAGCGCGGCGGCGAGGTTCACCGGATCGCCCCCGTCGAGCGGGATCCGGATCAGCCCGGCGTGGCTCTCCGGCCCGCGCTGGTTGCCGACGACGAGCAGCGCGCCGCCGTCCGCCGTCCACGTCAGCGCCGCGGCGAGCCCGTCGGCGAGACCCACCTCGCGCGGGGTGGCGGCGGGATCGGTCACGTCGAGCACGTGCACCGGGACCCGGATGGCGAGGTCGCGCTCGGCGCCGGTGGCGGCGGCGAAGGCCAGCTTGCCGCCGTCGGGCGACCACGCGGGATCCCCGGCGTGCCAGTCGCCGCTGGTCACCTGGCGGCAGTCGCCGGTGGCGACGTCCACGACGTGCAGGTGCGCGCGCTTGCCGCGCAGCACGCCGGCGCCGTCGGCGTGGTAGTCGAGCCGGTCGGCCACGATGGGCGCGTGGTCGGCCTCGTCCGGGGTGAGGTCGACGGCCGCGGTGAACGCGATCTTCGTGCCGTCCGGGCTCCACACCGGCCGTCCCGCGCCCAGCGGCAACTCGGTGAGGCGCTCGGCTTCACCGCCGCCGGCGGGCAGCAGCCAGACCTGCGGCGGCCCGTCCACCGCGCGCAGGAACGCGATGCGGCTGCCGTCGGGCGACCACGCGGGCGCGGTGTCGGCGCGTCCGTGCGTCAACCGCCGCGCCCGCCCGGCGGGGACGTCGGCGCGCCACAGGCTGTGCACGTTCTCGTCGGCGGAGAGGTCGCTGCCGCGCAGGACGTAGACGACCGCGTCGCCCGACGGGGACAGCGCGGGCTGCTCGGGCACGGTCAGGTCGGTCAGGTCCGTGATGCGCTGGCGTCGGGTCACCGGGTTCTCCTCTGTGCGCGAAGGGGTCGGACGGGCATGGGCTCCTCGCCGGAGCCGGTGTCCGGATCGGACACCTCCCCACCGGAAGCGGCCGCGAGCAGCTCGCGGGTGTAGGGGTCCTCCGGTTCGGTGAGGACCCGGTCGGCGGGACCGTGTTCGACGATCCGGCCCCGGTACATCACGGCGATGAAGTCGCTGACGTAGCGCACCACCGCCAGGTCGTGGGAGATGAACAGCATCGACAACCCGGTCCGCTCCCGCAGGTCGCGCACGAGGTTGAGCACGGTGCCCTGCACCGAGACGTCGAGCGCGGAGGTGATCTCGTCGGCGATGATCACCTGCGGGCGCGCGGCGAGCGCCCGCGCCAGGGCCACGCGCTGGCGCTGCCCGCCGGAGAGCTGAGCGGGCCGCATCCCGGCGCGGTCCGCGGCGAGGCCGACCTGCGCCAGGAGGCGTTCAACCTCAGCGCGCCGGTCGGTCCGGCCGCGCGGGATGGCCTCGGCGATCGAGGCGCCGATGGTCATCCGGGGGTCCAGCGCGGAGTACGGGTCCTGGAACACCATCTGCACCGGACCGGGCTGCCGGACCGGCCGTCCGCCGACGAGGATCCGCCCGGCGGTGACCGGCGCGAGGCCGACCGCGGCGCGGGCGAGGGTCGACTTGCCGGAGCCGGACTCGCCGACGAGACCGACGATCGCGCCGTCCGGCACGGTGAGGTCCACCCCGTCCACGGCGGTCGTGCCGCGGCGCCGCGAGCCGTAGCGGACGGAGACGCCCTCGAAACGCAGTTCGCTCATCGCGCCTCCCCCACCCGGATCTGCTCGCGCGGCACGTCCACCACGGGGTGCCAACACGCGACTCCGTGCACCAGTGGCGGCTCCTCGGTCGTGCACCGTTCGGTCGCCAGCGGGCAGCGCGGCGCGAAGGCACAGCCCGGCGGCAGGTCCGCGGGGTCGGCGGGACGGCCGGGGATGACGGCCATCGGCCGGTCGCGATCGGTCGTCATGTCCGGCACGGCGGCGAGCAGGGCCCGCGTGTACGGGTGCGCCGCCGAGTCCAGGTCCGCGGCCGGCAGGTCCTCCACGATCCGGCCCGCGTACATCACCAGCACCCGGTCGCACATCCGGCGGACCACCCCGATGTCGTGGCTGATCAGCAGGATCGCGACGTCGTCGGCGGCGCGCACGTCGGCGAGCAGCCGCAGCACGCGGCCCTGCACGGTGACGTCGAGCGCCGTGGTCGGCTCGTCGGCGACGATCAGCGCGGGCGAGCACATCAGTCCCATGCCGATCATCGCGCGCTGCCGCATGCCGCCGGAGAACTCGTGCGGGTACTGCCGGGCCCGTCGCTCGGCGCCGGGCAGGCGCACCGCGCGCAGCCGGTCGACGGCACGCGCGAACGCCGCGCGGCGAGTCATCCCCTGGTGGTACCGGGCCACCTCGGCGAGCTGGTTGCCGACCCGCTGGGTGGGGTTGAACGAGGTCATCGGGTCCTGGAAGACCATCGCGAAGGAGGTGCCGAGCAACTGCCGCCGCGCGCGGGTGTCCGCGCCGGGCAGCGACTGCCCGAGGAATTCCAGCCGGTCGGCGTGCACCCGGCCGGGTTCCTCGATCAGCTGGGCGACCGCGAGCGCGGTGAGGCTCTTGCCCGATCCCGATTCCCCGACGACGCCGACGGATTCACCGCGCGCCAGCGCGAAGCTCACGCCGCGCACCGGGGTGACCGGCCCGGGGAAGGTGACGTGCAGGTTCTCCACCGCCAGCACGGGATCCGCCGGCTGGGGTGCGGGGGCGGCCGCCGGTGGCGGTGCCGGCGCCTCCCGTCGCGGGTGCCGGGTGGTGTCGGCGCCGATCGCGGTGGCGACCGCCTCGCCGAAGAGGCTGAACGCGAGCCCGGCGACCACCACCGCCACCGTGGGCGCGAGCGCGGCGGCCGGGTGGAGGTAGAGCACGTCGAGACCGTCGCGAAGCAGCCGGCCCCAGTCGTAGTCCGGCGACTGCACGCCCAGGCCCAGGAACGACAGCCCGGCGAAGGCCAGCATCGTGCTGCCGGTCGTGATGGTCGCGTTGACGACCAGGGGTTCGGCGACGTTGGGCAGGATGTGCCGCCCCAGCAGGCGGAACCGGCCGACGCCGGCGATCCGCGCGGCGGAGACGTAGTCCAGCGCGGCGACGCGGGCCACCATCGTCCGGGTGAGCCGGGCGAACGCGGGCGCGATGGCCAGGCCGATGGCGAGCACGCTGCCGCGCGCGCCGACGCCGAAGATGACCGCGAAGAACAGCGCCAGCAGCAACCCCGGGAAGGCCACCGCGATGTCGACCACCGCGGACACCAGCCGTCCCGCGCGCCTGCCGAGCAGCACGGCGGCGGTGCCCAGCAGCAGGCCGGTGGCCACGCCGATCGCGGTGGCGGCGAGCGCCAGCTCGACCGACAGCCGGGTGGCGACCAGCACGCGGAAGAAGATGTCGCGGCCGAGCCCGTCGGTGCCCATCCAGTGCTCGGCGGAGGGTCCGCGCAGGATCTGGTTCGTGTCCAGCGCCGCGGCTCGCTCCGCCCACAGCAGCGGCGCGAGCACCGCCAGCCCGAGCACGGCGACCACGACCACGGCGGCGCTCGCGCCCAGCGGGCGGCGCAGGGCCGCGCTCCAGTTCGACTTCGGCACGTTCTCAGCTCTCCCTGATCGCCGACCGCGGGTCGAGCAGCGCGAGCGCCACGTCGACGAGGAGGTTCACCAGCAGCACCCCGAGGCCGTAGACGAGCACGACGCCCTGCACCAGCGGGTAGTCCTTGGCGAGGATGGACTGCACGATGGTGCTGCCGAGGCCGGGCCAGGCGAACACGTTCTCCACCAGCACCGTCCCCGCGACCATCGCGCTGAGCAGCAGCCCGCCCAGCGTCAGCGTCGCCGTCAGCGCGTTCGGCAGCGCGTGCCGCAGGTAGATCCAGCTCGCCGGCAGCCGCTTGGACCGGGCGGTGCGGATGTGGTCGGCGCGCAGCACGGCGAGCATCTCCACGCGGGTGATCCGGGCCAGCACCGCGGCCGGTCCGGCGGCCAGCGCCAGCACCGGCAGCAGGTAGGACTCCGGCCCGGACCGCCCGGCCACCGGCAGCCACCCGAGGCTGACCCCGAACACGAACACCAGGCCCACCGCGATGAGGAACTCCGGGATCGCGGCCAGGACGGCGGTGGCGGAGGTGAACGCGAGCTCGGTCGTCCGCCGCTTCCCGCCGCGGGTGAGCACCGCCATCACCGTGCCTGCCGGGATCGCCACGGCGACGGCGAGGAGGAACGCGTACCCCGCGATCTCCAGCGTCGCGGGCAGCCGGTCGCCGATCACCTGCGCGACCGGCAGTCCGGAGCCGAGGGAGGTGCCGAGGTCGCCGGTGAACAGGTTCCCGAGGTAGTGCAGGTACTGCTGCCACAACGGGTCGTCCAGGCCGAGCGCGGCCCGGCGGGCCTCGACGAGTTCGGGCGCGGCGGTCGGCCCGAGCGCGGCCCGCACCGGGTCGCCCGGGATGAGGTGGATCATCCCGAACGCGGCGGTGAGCAGCACCCAGACCGACACCAGCACCCGGACCAGCCGCCGCACGGCGAACCGGACCCAGACGTTGTCACCCAGTCCGGCCGGGCGGATCGCGGTGGTCACCACGCGCGCCTCAGCCGAGCATCCGGAT
This sequence comes from Amycolatopsis sp. NPDC006131, assembly GCF_040614175.1. Taxonomy (NCBI): domain Bacteria; kingdom Bacillati; phylum Actinomycetota; class Actinomycetes; order Pseudonocardiales; family Pseudonocardiaceae; genus Amycolatopsis; species Amycolatopsis sp. NPDC006131. Next base: position 16,298 of record NZ_JBEXTX010000083.1, on the reverse strand, counting down.
CGAGCTGGGGACGATGCTGCCCTGGCTCGTCTCGAGCGTGGCGCCCTGCACGAACGTCGGCCGCACCGCGTTGACGAACGGCACCACGTTGAGCTCCCGCACCAGCGCCTGCTCGGCCTCGCCCCACTTGCCGCAGCCGTCGGCGCCGGCGAGCGCGCCGGCCTGCTGGACCGCCGCGTCGTAAGCGGGGTTCTGCACGGCCGCGAAGTTGTTGCCGCTGCCGGAGAAGAACGGGACGAGCTGGGTGGGCAGGAAGACCCCGAGCGGCACGAACGCCGCGTCCCAGACGCCCTCCGTGAGGACCTGCGTGGACTCGGTGTCGGTCATGCCCTTGACGGTGACCCGCGCGCCGGCCGCGGACCAGCGCTGCTGGACCAGTTCGGCGGCCGCCTGCATGGTCGAGCCGAGCGTCGACGGGTAGTAGAAGGTGAGCGCCAGCGGCTTGCCGTCCTTGACGCGCACGCCGTCCGGGCCCGCGACCCAGCCCGCGGAGTCCAAACCGGACTTCGCGGCGGCCAGGTCGAAGGCGGGCAGCAGCCCGCTGATGGTGTCGCCGCCGCACGGGCCGAGCCCGGGCGCGAGGAGGCTCTTCGGCGCGCGGCCGGTCCCGCTGGTGAGGACCTGGCCGAGCTGGCCGAGGTCGAGCGCCTGGGTCAGGGCGCGCCGCACCGCGACGTCCGCGCCGGGCATCCCGGGGCGCTGGTTGAACCACAGCTCGCCGAACGGGGACTCGATGTCGTGTGCGGTCAGGCCCATGCCGCGCAGCCGCTGCTGGTCGGGGCCGACCACGGCGGCCGCGTTGACCTGCCTGGACGCCAGCAGGTTCGCGGCGGTGAGCTCGTTGCCGACGACCCGGATCACGACGGTGTCGGGCAGCCCGCGCGTGTCGGTCTTCCAGTCGCCGGGCCCCCACGCGTAGTCCTTGCGCCGCGTGAGCGTGTAGTGGTCGCCCGCGACGGCCTCGGTCAGGGTGTACATCCCGGTGCCGTCCGCGCCCTGCTTGAGCAGCCCGCGGTCGGCCATCCCCTTGCCGCAGACGATGAAGAGCCCGCCGATGTCGCGGACGAGGAACGAGTCCGGGGTCGGGCTGGTGACCGTGACGGTGCCCGCCGCGTCGTCGCCGGTTGCTTTCGCCCCGGGCATCACGTAGAGGCCCAGCGACGCGGAACCATTGGCGGGGTCGCTGACGAAGTTGATGTTGTCGGCGACCTGCGACGCGGTCAGCGGGGTCCCGTCCGAGCAGGTGATGCCCTTGCGCAGCGTGTACTTCGCGGTGGTGGTGTCGCCTTCCCACTTTTCCGCGAGCCCGGCGACCATGTTGCCGCCCGGGTCGATGTTGACGAGCGTGTCGTAGAGGAACCGGTCGGCCTGGATGGTCACCGACATCGTGGTGAAGTGCGGGTCGAGGCTGCCGGGGTCGCCTGCCGAGACCAGCGTGAACGTGCCACCGTCCACAGTGGTCGACCCGGCGCCGCCGCCGCAGGCGGTCAGCGCCAGCGCCAGCACGGCGGCCGCGGCCGTGATCGAAGCGGTCTTCATCGTGTCTCCTGGGTCAGGCGGAGCGGCGGGTCGCCCGCCCCGAGTGGACGTAGGCCGCCCGGCCGGTGCCGTCGTCGCCGACGAACACGTGCGGCAGGTGGACACCGTGGGCAGGGGTGCGCGGGATGAGGACGTCGTCGTCCAGCCGGACCAGCTCGGTCCGCTCGGCCTCGCCCAGCTCGGCGAGCAGGCCCTTGGGCCGCTGGTCCAGCCAGAGGCGGCCGTCGTCGTCCTGGGTCACGGTCAGGTCGGCGACCTCGCTGGAGTAGGTGCCGAGGTAGCGGCGGCCGTCGACCGGCAGCGGGTCCGCGGGCGGCACCGGCAGCGGCGGCAGGGCGATCCCGGCCAGCTCGGGCAGCAGGTGGCCGTAGACGTCGGTGTAGAGGCCGATGGCGTCCCCGCCGTTGGTGAGCAGCGCGATCGCGACGTCCCGGCCGGGCACCACGCGCAGGAACGCCGACTGCCCGATCGTCCCGCCGTCGTGCCCGAGGACGGTGCCGCCGGGCCACTCGTACAGCTCCCAGCCGAGACCCCACGCGGTGCCCATCAGGCCGAGCGGCGGCAGGCCGACCTGCCGCTCCTGCATGGCCTTCACGCTGCCCGGGCTGAGCAGCTGCGTGCCGTCCGGGGCGGCGCCGCCGGTCAGGTGCAGGCGGGCGAAGGTCAGCAGGTCCCGTGGCCGCATCGCCAGGGCCGATCCGGCCGGTGCGTTGGAGCGGACCAGCGACCACACCGGGGCCGGCTGCCCGCCCGGCAGGTGGCCGACCGCGGCGCGGTGCAGGATCGCCTCGTCGGCATTGGTCGCGAAGTGGGTCAGGCCGAGCGGGGTGGCGAGGTGGTCGTGCAGGCACTGGTCGTAGGGCTTGCCGCGGAGCACCTCGATGACGCGGCCGAGCACGACGAAGGCCGCGTTGTTGTAGGAGAACATCTCCCCCGGCGGGAACAGCTGGTCGGTGCCGCTCAGCGTCGCGACGTACTTCTCGACGCAGTCGTCGCCGCGGCCGGTGTCGGTGAACAGGTCGCCCTCGAAACCGGACGTGTGGCACATCAGCTGGCGGACGGTGATCGCGGCGGCGGCGCTCTCGTCCGCCACCCGGAACTCCGGCAGGTACCGGCGCACCGGCGCGTCCAGGTCGAGCGCGCCCTCGTCGGCCAGCTGCATCGCGAGCGTGGTGGTCCAGACCTTGGTGATGGACCCGATCTGGAACACCGAGTCCGGGGTGGCCTCGACCCCGGTCGCGCGGTTCAGCACCCCGGCGGCCGCGTCGGCGACGTCGCCGCCCACGGCGACCGCGATGGCCGCGCCGGGCACCTCACGCGCCTCGACCAGGCGGGGGAATTCACGTCCGAGCCAGCCGGTGATCTCGTCCAGGTTCGCCATCGGGCCAAGGTAGCGGCGCCGGTGGCGGAAAAGTTCGTTCGCGCGGACGAACGCGGCCCCGCGGGTTGGTCGTGCCGGACGAACCCGCGGGGCGGTCCGCCTCAGTCCTGGTGGGCGGTCGCGATGGACTTCGCCCGCCACGGCTCGGTGTCGTCGGCGATGCGGTCGACCTTGACCTGCCAGCGGTCGATCGCGTCGCGGCCGAGCAGCAGGTGGGTGGGCAGCTTCTCCTGGCCGGTGACCTCGTAGATGAGCGCGGCTCCCTGGACGGGGTCGCCCAGCTGCGTGTGGTTGGCCTCGCCGACCCAGTCCAGCGTCGCGTGCGCCGGGGTGCCGTCGTAGGCCGCGATGCGGTTCTCCGGCAGGGACAGCGAGCTGGCGTCGAGGAAGTCGGTGCGGAACACGCCCGGCTCGACGACCATGCTCTGGATCCCGAACGGCGCCAGCTCGACCGACAGGGCCTCGCTGATGCCGGCCACGGCGAACTTCGACGCGCTGTACATGCTCACCCCGGGCTCGCCCTCGAAACCGGAGCGGGATCCGATGTGGACCAGCTTCCCGCCGCCCGCTTCACGCATGTAGGGCAGCACCGCGCGGGTGACGTTGATCAGCCCGAACACGTTGAGGTCGAACAGCGAGCGGGCCTCGGCGTCGCTGATCTCCTCCAGGGCGCCCAGCAGACCGCGGCCGGCGTTGTTGACCAGCACGTCGATTCCGCCGAACCGGTTCACCACTGACTCCACCGCCGGGGCGATCGCCGCGGTGTCGGTGACGTCCAGTGCGACCGGGAACACGCGGTCGGTGGACTTGAGGTCGTCCGGGAGCCGGTCCGGGTTGCGGACCGCGACCGCCACCGTGTCGCCGCCCGCGAGTGCCGCGCGGGCGATTTCCGCACCGAGGCCGCGGGACGCGCCGGTGATCAGCCAAGTAGCCATTTCCTCGTCTCTCCTTCGCTTTCGGCGTTGTGCCTGTGCCCCGCACTCAACCAGCGCGGAGCAGCGAAAAGGGCGCCGAAAAGGGCCTCGCTCATCCTGGGACGGAGTGGGCCACCCAGCCGCCTTCCGCGGCCCGCGCCACGGGGCACCCTGGCGGTATGACCACCCGTCAGCGCGCGCCGTCGGCGGCCCGCGAGCTGCTGACCGCGCTGGACCGCGCGCTCGTCCCGGCCTGCCTGCTGGGCCGGCGGCTGGACGTGCTCGCGCAGAACCGGCTGTCGGCCGCGCTGCTGACCGACTTCGCGGCCCGGCCGCCGGCCGAGCGCAACCACGCGCGGTTCGTGTTCACCGATCCGCACGCCCGCGACCTGTTCACCGACTGGGACGCCGTTGCGGCGGCCACGGCCGCGTTGCTGCACCAGGACGCGCGGCGGAATCCGCACGACCCGGCGCTGGCGGAGCTGGTGGGCGATCTGTCGATCCGCAGGGCGGAGTTCGCCGGGCACTGGGCGCGGCCGCACCCCCGCCCGCACGCCGTCCAGACCCTGTGGCATCCGCTCGTCGGCGAGCTGACCGTGACCTGCCAGGTCCTGTGCGGCGCCGGCGGTTTCCTGCTGGTCCAGACCGCGGAACCGGACTCACCGTCGGAAGCGGCGCTGGCGCTGCTGGCGCAGCTGGTGGCGTGATCAGTCGGCGGCGGCGGTCCAGGCCTGGATGTCGTCCTCGGCCTGGCGACGCGTGCGGTACCGGCCCGGGGAGACGCCGTGCTCGCGTTTGAAGGCCGTGGCGAAGGCGAACGGCGAGGAGTACCCGCAGCGTTGCGCGACCGACGGCAACGGCAGGTCGGTCTCGCGCAGCAGGCGGGCGGCGGTAGTGAGCCGCCAGTAGGTCAGGTAGGTCATCGGCGGCTGCCCGACCAGGGCGGTGAAACGGCGGGAGAACGCCGCGCGCGACAGACCCGCGCGGGCGCCGAGTTCCTCCACGGTCCACGGCCGCGCCGGATCGTCGTGGACGCAGCGCAGGGCGGCCCCGACCGCCGGATCGGCGAGCGCGGCGCACCACCCGGATGCACGCCGGTCCGGGTCGCCAGTGAGCCATTCCCGCAACAGGAACAGCAACATCAGATCGAGCAACGCCGGGATCGCGGCGTCGGCGCCCAGTCCCGGGTCGGTGAGCTCGCCGCCCAGCAGAGCGACCACTGTGGACACCGTGGGGTGCCCGCCCGCCCGCGCGCGCAGGTGGATGACCTCCGGCAGATCGGTGAGCAGCGGGTGCGGCGGGGTGCGGTCCATCTGGTAGGCGCCGCACAGCAGTTCCGCGGGCTCGTCGAGCCCGGTGCCGGGGTCGGTCAGGCTGTGGGCGCTGCCGCGCGGGGTGAGCACCACGTCCCCGGCGTGCAGCACGAGCGGCGCGGCGCCGGGGGTGACCATCCGGCAGCTGCCTTCGAGCACCAGGTGGAAACCAATGCCGGGGAAGGCGGCGAAGTCGGTGCGCCACGTCCCGTGCCGGTCCTCCCGGTTGGCGAAGGGGCGCCCGGTGCGCACCGCGCCGATCACGTCGCTGAGCACGTCCACGACGCCACTGTACGCCGGGTGAGACGATTGCGTATCGATCGGGCAGTTTCGCTTATCGTCCGTGCTCCCGATGCGGCATACGGTGCCGGTATGGACACCATCGAACTGGGCGGCGTCGAGATCACCCGTGTCGTGGAATGGGCGGGCCCGATCGCGCCGATGCCCGCGCTGTTCCCGGATCTGGAGCGGCACCCATGGCGCGCGGACGGCGACGGCCTCGCGCCGCACTTCTGACACCCCGGCACCGACGAGTACCTGGCTGCCGTGCAGACCTGGGTGCTGCGCAGCGAAGGCAAGGTCGTCCTCGTCGACACCGGCGTGGGCAACCACAAGGAACGGTCCTACATGCCGGCCTGGCGGCACCGCGACGAGGACTTCCTCGGCCGGCTGGCCGCGACGGGGGTCCGGCCGGAGGAGGTCGACCTCGTCGTCAACACGCACATCCACGCCGACCACGTCGGGTGGAACACCCGTCTCGTCGACCGCACCTGGGTGCCGACATTCCCGAACGCCACCTACCTGATCTCCCGCCCGGACTTCGACTACTGGAACCCGCGCCACGACATCCCCAAGCGCGGATCGGTCAACGGGATCAACGCGCGGCTGGCGAACGGCAGCACCTTCGAGGACAGCATCGACCCGGTCCACGACGCGGGGCAGACGTTGCTGTGGGACGGCCCGGTGCACCGCATCGACCGCAACCTCACGCTCGAACTCGCGCCCGGCCACACGCCGGGGTCGGCCGTGCTGCGCGTGGAGTCGGGCACCGACCGCGCGTTCTTCGTCGGGGACGTGGTGCACACGCCGCTGCAGTTCGAGCACCCCGGCTGCGACACGTGCCTGAGCGAGGACCAGGCACAGGCGGCGCGATCCCGCATCCGGGTGCTCGGCGAGGCGGCCGAGGCGAACGCGCTGGTGTTCCCGGCCCACTTCCCCGGCGCGGGCGCGGCCGAGATCGAGCGCGCCGGCACTGGCTTCGCCGTGAAGCGGTGGGCCCCGTTCCCGGAGGTTCAGCCCTAGTTCATCTTTGTTGACCTGTCCGCAAAGCCCCGCTAGTTTGTGGTTGCATCAACAAAGGTGCGACCACCTCGCCGAGAGGAAAACCTCCACCGTGACGACTCTCGCGACGCCCGCCACCGCGGCCGTCGCACTCGAAGGTGTCAGCCGCACCTACGGCGCCGGGCCCGCCGCGGTCCGCGCCGTCGACGACGTGACCATCGACTTCCCGCGCGGCGGCTGGACGGCCGTGATGGGACCGTCCGGCTCGGGCAAGTCGACGTTGCTGCACCTCGCGGCGGGGCTGGAACGCGCGGACAACGGGCGGATCCTGCTGGGCGGCACCGACATCACGACAGCGGACGATGACGAGCTGACCGCGTTGCGGCGCACGCGGATCGGGTTCGTGTTCCAGTCGTTCAACCTCGTCGGCTCGCTCACCGCCGCCCAGAACGTCGCCCTGCCGCTGCGCCTGGCCGGCCGGAAACCCGACCGGGCCGAGATCACCGGGATCCTGGACGCGGTCGGGCTCGCCGACCGCGCCCGGCACCGGCCGCGCGAGCTGTCCGGCGGGCAGCAGCAGCGGGTCGCGATCGCCCGGGCGATGATCACCCGGCCGGAGATCCTCTTCGCCGACGAGCCGACCGGCGCGCTGGACACCCGCGCCGGCGAGACGGTGCTCGGCCTGTTGCGCACCATGGCGGCCGGTGGCCAGAGCATCCTGATGGTCACCCACGACCCGGCCGCCGCTGCGCGCGCCGACGCCGTGGTGTTCCTCCGGGACGGCCGTCTCGCCGGGCGGCTCGAGGGCGCGGACGCGGCGACGGTCGCCGACCGGCTCGTCGCGCTGGAGGGCTGAGCGGTGCAGGGTGTGAGCTGGGCCGGGTTCCGCGAACGCTGGCCGTTGTTCGTCGGCGCGATCGTGACCACGTGCCTCGGCGTCGCGCTAGTGCAGTCGTCGCTGCTGCTGTTGCTGGCCGTCGCCGGGCTGCGTCCCGGCCCCGGGGCGTCGGCGGTCGAGGCGATGACCGTGGCGACCACGCGCGAGACGGGCGTGGCGCTGATGGGCGTGACGCTGGGGTTCGGCGCGTTCCTGGCCGTGTTCGTCATCTCCTCCACCTTCGCGTTCACGGTGGCGCAGCGGCGCCGCGACCTCGCGCTACTGCGCCTGGTGGGCGGCTCGCGGCGGCAGTTGCGCCGCGTGCTGACCGGCGAGGCCGTGCTGCTCGGCGCGGCCGGCGGGCTGGCCGGCATCCCGGCAGGCGTGGCGGTGCTGGCGCTGCAGAACGGCCTGCTGCATGACCTCGGGTTCGTCCCGGCCGGCTTCACGGCCCCGTGGGTGCCGTGGATTCCCGCGGTCTCACTGGGTTCCGGTGTCGCGCTCGCCGTCGCCGGGGTACTGGTGGCCGCGCGGCGCGCCGCGGCGGTCCGGCCGTTGGAGGCGTTGCGCGACACCGGCGTGGCGAGCCGGGTGATGACCCGCGGGCGCTGGTGGCTGTTCGGACTGTCCACTGTGGGCCCGCTCGCGCTGATGGTGCTCGCGCCGCTGGGCGGCGCGGCGGGCGGGCAGGCCATGGCGATCTCGGTCAGCGTCTGCGCCTCGCTGGCCTTCACCGCGATCGCCCCGGTGCTCGTCCCCGCGCTGGGCAGGCTGCTGCCCGTCCGGGGCGTCCTCGGCGGACTGGCGGCGGCGAACCTGCGGGACGGTGTGCGGCGCAGCGCGTCGATCGCCGCGCCGCTGATCGTGCTGACCGGCCTGGTGCTCGGGCAGGCCACCGCCATGGCTTCGTTCGCGGAGGCGGGGCAGCGGCAGGCCGGGCGCGACACGGTCGCCGACTTCGTCGTCGACGGCCCGGTCCCGGCGGGAGTGCCCGGCGTGGCGGCTGCCTCGGCGGAGACGGAAGTGCCGGTGGTGCTGACCGTCGGCAGCGGGGACCTCGCCTACACCCAGACCCGGACCGCGCTGGTGGTGAATCCGGCGGACTACGCGCGGATCCACCCGGCGTCCGGCTCGCTGGCGGCACTGCAGGGGCAGGCCGTGGCGGCCGGCCCTGGTGGCGACGACGTGGCGGCCGGTGACACGGTCGGCGTCCGCTTCGGAGATCTCGACCTGGGGCGGCTCCCGGTGGTCGCCGAGGTGCCTGCCGGCGCCGCGGGCGGGCCGGTCCTGCTGCTGCCCCGCGGCCTGCTGCCCGACGGCCTGATCGCCGGGGTCCCGTCGCGGACATTCGTGTCCGTGTCTCCGGACGCCGACCGGGCCGCGGTCGCGGCGCGGCTGTCCGCAGTGCCGGTTACCGAGTGGCTGGCGCGCAACGCGGCGGCGCAGGACGACACCACCAGCGGCGTACTGCTGGTGGTGATGGGGCTGGGCGGGCTGTTCGCCGCGATCGGCGTGGTCAACTCGGTCGTCATCGCCACCGGCGAGCGGCGGCGCGAGTTCGCCACCGCGCGGGTGACCGGGCTGTCCCGCGGCCAGGTGGTGCGGGCCGCGCTGCTCGAATCCACCGCGGTGACCACGGCCGGCGTGGTGCTCGGCCTGCTCGCCGCGGCAGGGACACTGGTGGCGGCGCTGGCCGCGACCGGAGCGGTGACCGGAAGCGCGACGGCGGCCGTGCCGTGGGTGCTCGTGGTCTCGCTGCCCGTGGGCGCGGTGCTGATCACCGGGGTCACCAGCCTGCTCGCCGCGTGGTCGGCGACCCGCCCGGCCCCGGTGGGCCTGCTGCGGGCGCGGGATTAGCCGTCGTCGTGGCTCAGCCGGGTCAGCATGCGCTCGAACAGCCGGGTCAGCGTCGCCTGGTCCCGTTCGGAAAGCTGGTCGAAGAAGTAGCGGCGGACGGTCGCGACGTGTTCGGGGGCGGCCGCCTCGATCGCGGCGCGGCCGGCCTTCGTGATCCGCACCATCGCGCCCCGCGCGTCCTCGGCGCAGTCCTCCCGCGTCACCAGGCCGCGCTTCTCCATCCGCTTGACCTGGTGGGACAGCCGGCTGCGGTCCCAGCCGACCTGACGGCCGAGCTCACGCATCCGGATCACCCCGTCGCCGGTTTCGGACACCGGCGCGAGCACGGCGTAGTCGGCGCCGGACAGGCCGGCGTCGCGTTCCAGCTGGCGGTCGAAGGCGCGCTGCAGTTCCCGGGTCAGCTCCCGGTAGGCCTGCCAGAGCCGGGCTTCGCGGTCGTCGAGCCATCCAACGTCAGCCATCGGATCAGCGTACCGCGATGTTGACGCATCATCAAAACCGCGCTAGTTTGCTGACATATCATCAAAATTACGAAGAGGGGCGGACATGACACGCATCGCGATCATCCTGGGCAGCACACGCCCCGGCCGCAACGGCGAAGCAGTGGCCCGGTGGGTGCACGAGATCGCCGCGGCCCGCGGGGACGCTGACTACGAACTGGTCGACATCGCGGACTACCGCCTGCCGCACCTCGACGAGGCCACTCCCCCGTCGCTGGGGCAGTACACCCGCGAGCACACGAAGGCGTGGGCGGAAAAGATCGCCTCCTTCGACGGCTACGTGTTCGTCACGCCGGAGTACAACCACTCGACCTCCGGCGCGCTGAAGAACGCCATCGACTTCCTCTACGGCGAGTGGAACAACAAGGCGGCCGGCTTCGTCAGCTACGGCAGCACGGGCGGCACCCGCGCGGTGGAGCACCTGCGCCTGGTCATGGGCGAGCTGCAGGTGGCCGACGTCCGCAACCAGGTCGCGCTGTCGTTGTTCACCGACTTCGAGGACTTCAGCACCTTCGCCCCCGCCGAGCGGCACACCGCCGCGGTCGGCGCGCTGCTGGACCAGGTGGTGGCGTGGAGCCGCGCCCTGGCCTCGCTGCGCACCGACGCCAAGGAGGTGGTGCGGCGCAACACCGAGCGCGTGCAGTCCGGCGGCGACTTCGCCCTGTTCGAGGAGCTGTTCGCGGACGACTTCGTCGACCACACGCCGCAGCCGGGCACCACCCCGGACAAGGACGGCGTGCGCGTCCTCTACCACGCGCTGCGCTCGGCGTTCCCGGACTTCTCGGCGAAGATCCACTGGCAGACGGCCGAGGGCGACGTGGTCACCACCTACAAGACGTACTCGGGCACGCACGAGGGCGAGTTCCTCGGCCTGGCGCCGACCGGCAAGCACGTCGAGTTCGAGACCGTCGACGCGATGCGCGTGCGCGACGGGAAGATCACGGAACACTGGGGCGTGGCCAACCTCTACTCGGTGCTGCAGCAGCTCAGCGCGCTGCCCGCGCGCGAGGGGAAGTGACCACGATGCCCCGGGCGGTGCGGTTTTCCCGTTACGGCGGGCCGGAAGTGCTGGAGATCGCCGAGGCCGAGCGGCCCCAGGCTGGGCACGGGCAGGTGGTCGTCGACGTCGTCGCCGCGGCCCTCAACCCGGGCGAGATCGGAATCCGGGAGGGCGTGTTCGCCGCGGTCTGGCCCGCCCGTTTCCCGGAGGGGCAGGGCAACGACTTCGCCGGCCGCGTGGCCGAGGTCGGCGACGGGGCGACGGGATTCGCGCCCGGGGACGAGGTCCTGGGTTTCGCTCCGCGCGCCGCGCAGGCCGACTTCGTCGTGGCCGGGCCCGGTGCGCTCACCGCCAAGCCGGCCGGGCTCGGCTGGGCGGAGGCGGCGAGCATCGCCGGCGCCGGGGCGACCGCCTGGGCCGGGGTCGCCGCCGTCGATCCCCGGCCGGGCGAGACCGTGGTGGTTTCGGCCGCGGCGGGCGGGGTCGGCGTGATCACCGCGCAGCTCGCCAAGCTGCGCGGCGCCAGGGTGATCGGCACCGCGAGCGAGGGCAACTTCGGCTTCCTGCGCGATTTGGGCATCCACCCGGTCGCCTACGGGCCCGGCCTGGCCGAGCGGTTGCGCGCGGCCGCGCCCCAGGGCGTCGACGCCTACCTGGACACCTTCGGCGCGGGCAACGTCAGCACCGCCATCGAGCTGGGCGTCCGCCCCGCGCGCATCAACACCATCGCCGACGGCCGCGCCGTGCAGCGCTACGGCGTGCACTCCGCCGCGCAGGAACAAGCCGACGAGCCGGAGATCTGGGCCGAGCTCGCCGCACTCGCCGCGGGTGGTGAGCTCACGATCCCGGTCGCCGCGATCTACCCGATGGAGCGGGTCCGCGAGGCCTACCAGGACCTGGGCACCCGCCACGTCCGCGGCAAGCGCGTCCTGGCGATCAAACCGTTCGACCACGAAGGAGACCACCGGTGAAAGCACTGCTCGCCCGCGCCTACGGGCCACTGGACCGACTGGAGATCGCCGAGGTGCCGCGGCCCGAACCCGGCCCCGGGCAGGTCCTGGTGCGCGTCGAAGCCGCCGCCCTCAACCCCGTCGACACCGCGCTGATCACCGGCGCGATGCGGGACGAGTTGCCGGTGACGCACCCGTTCGTGCCCGGTGTGGACGTCAGCGGCATCGTCGAGGCCGTCGGCCCGGGCGTCGACCGGTTCCGTCCGGGCGAGGCGGTGATCGCCTGGAACGGGGTCCCCTCCGGCGGGTTCGCCGAGTACGCGCTGGTGCGTGCGGACGACTCCGCGGCGGCGCGCCCGGCCGCCCTGGACGCGCGTCACGGCGCGGCGCTCCCCACCGGTTCGCTCACCGCCGCCGCCCTGCTGGACGAAGCCAAACCCGGGCCTGGAGCCACGGTCCTGGTCGTGGGCGCCACCGGCGGCCTCGGCAGCTACGCGGTCCAGCTCGCCAAGCTGGCGGGCGCGACGGTGATCGCCACCGGCCGCGACGGCGACCGCGGTTACTTGGAGAGCCTCGGCGCCGACGGCGTGATCGACTACCGCACCGAGGACATCGCACAGCGCGTGCAGGACTGGGCGCCCGGTGGTGCGGACGTGGTGATCGACCTCGCGCAGGCCGGGCCGGCGCTGGCCGCGTCCGCCGCCGCGGCGAAACCCGGCGGCCTGGTGGCCTCCCCGCTCGGCGGGCCGGCCGCCTTCGACCGCGACGTCCGGGCCGTCTACACCGGAACCACCACTCCCCCGGGCCGCTTGGCCGAACTCGCCGCACTGGCCGCCGCGGGGACGCTGCGCACCGAGATCGGCGCGGAGTACCCGTTCCCCCAGGCCCGGCAGGCGCTGCTGGACTTTCCGGCCCGCCACGTCCGCGGCAAGGTCGTCATCACGTTCTGAAGAGGAGAGACATGACCACCACCGTGCAGCGCGACGACTCCGCGCAGCGGTACGAGATCACAGTGGACGGTGACCTCGCCGGGTTCGCCGCCTTCGCCGACCACGACGGGCGGCGGATCATGTACCACACGGAGATCTTCGACGCCTTCGCCGGACGCGGCCTGGGCACCACCCTGGTCGCCGGGGCACTCGCCGACATCCGGGAGTCGGGCTCGCGCGTGGTGCCGGTCTGCCCGCTCGTCGCCGCCTACCTGCGCAAGCACCCGGACCAGAACGACATCGCCGACGCGGTCGAGCCCGCGACCCTGTGCCGGCTGCAGTCGGCCCTGCGCTGAACCGAGACCGGAGACCACACCTTTTCATGGCACCCGAAGTCCACAACCGCACCTTCAAAGCCGACGCCCACGCCCGGTACGCGCGACTGCGCGCCGAAGGCCCGATCCACCGCGTCAGCAGGCCGGACGGGCTCGACACCTGGATCGTGGTGTCGGCCGACCTCGCGCGCGAGGCCCTGACCCACCCCGATCTGGGCAAGGACCCGTCGGTGGCGGCGGAGGCGCTGAAGGCGGCGGGCAACCACATCCTGTTCGCCGGCACCGGGCTGGGCGGCAACATGCTGATGTCCGACCCGCCGGACCACACCCGGCTGCGCAAGCTCGCCGCCGCCGCGTTCACCCACCGGCGCACCCAGGAACTGGCGCCGGCCATCGAGCGCACCGCCCGGACACTGCTCGCCGCGCTGCCGGACGAGGGCGAGACCGACCTGGTGGAGTCCTACACCGGTCCGCTGCCGATGACGGTGATCTCCGACCTGCTCGGCGTCCCCGAGCCCAACCGGGCGGACTTCCGCCGCTGGTCGCGGGTCGCGACCGGCGCGACTTCCGCCGAGCAGCGCGAAAGCATGGTGCTGCTCAACGAGTTCCTGGCCGACCTGCTGCGGGACAAGCGCCGCTCCCCCGGCCCGGACCTGCTGTCCGCGCTGATCGCGGTGCACGACGAGGACGACGGGCGGCTGTCCGACACCGAACTGCTCGGCACCGCGGTCCTGCTCGTCACGGCCGGCCACGAGACGACGGTGAACCTGCTCGGCAACGCGGTGGTAGCGCTGCTGGAGAACCGGGACCAGCTCGATCTGCTGCGCGCGAAGCCGGAGCTGCTGCCCGGCGCGGTGGAGGAGATCCTGCGCTACGACACGTCGGTGGAGCTCACCCCGACACGGTTCGCGACCAGGGACCTGGAGCTCGGCGGCGCCCGCATCCCCCGCGGCGGCGCCGTGATGATCGCGCTCGGTTCGGCCAACCGGGACCTGCCCCTCCCGGACGGCCGGGATCCGGCGACCTTCGACGTGCGCGGCCCCGCGGTGCGGCACCTGGCGTTCGGGCACGGCATCCACCACTGCCTGGGCGCCCCGCTGGCCCGGCTGGAGGGCCGCATCGCGCTGGGCGCGCTGATCGAGACGCTGAACCTGACGTGGGCCGACCCGGCTGCCCCGCTCGCCTGGATCCTCGGCGGGATCATGCGCGGGCCGCTGTCGCTGCCGGTGCGCTTCACCCGGCGCGGCTGAGGGGACCGGACTGTCCCCCGACAGCGGGGGCGCGGTTGCGGCCCCATTTCCGGCTTCCGGACTGGTTGTGTGAAGGCATCGGGACGAAAACCCGCAACCGGAAAGGAAAAACCGTCATGTCGCAGGTCATCACCGGAACCCCGCTCGCCGGCCGCGTCGCCGTCGTCACCGGCGCCAGCAGCGGGATCGGGGCCGCCACCGCGGAACGGCTCGCCGCGCTGGGGGCGAAGGTCGCGGTCGCCGCGCGCCGCAAGGACAACCTCGACGACCTGGTCGCCCGGATCACCGCCGCGGGCGGCACCGCGCTCGCCCTCCCGCTGGACGTCACCGACCGGGAGGCCGTCACCGCGGCGGCGGAGCAGGTGGCCGATCGGCTGGGCCGGGCCGACCTGGTCGTCAACAACGCCGGGGTGCAGCTGATCTCGCCGATCGAGGACCTGAAGGTCGACGACTGGCAGCGCCAGATCGACCTGAACGTCACCGGGGTGATGAACGTCCTGGCCGCGTTCGTGCCGCAGCTGGTCGCCGCGGCGGGCGCGGGCGGGCCCGCGGACCTGATCACCACCTCGTCGATCGCCGCGACCCGGATCCTCGAGAAGTTCTCCGTCTACTCCGGCACGAAGGCCTACCTCAGCCACTTCAGCCGCCTCGCCCGGGTCGAGCTGGGCCGCAAGATGGTGCGGGTGTCGGCGATCGAGCCGGGCATGGTCGACACCGAGCTGCCTGACCACGTCACCGACCCGGACGCCAGCAAGCTGATGGCCGACCTGCTGCACGACATCGAGTGCCTGAGCCCGGCGGACGTGGCCGAGACGATCGCGTTCATCGCCGCGGTGCCGCGTCACGTCAACCTCAGTGAGATCACCATCCTGCCGACCGCGCAGGCGGTCTGAGCGGCTCCGGCGCGCCGTCCGTCCTATTCGGACGGCGCGCCGAGCAGCCGCCGCAGCGCCGCGGCGTCCGCCTTCCGCACCGGCGTGTAGACCACCAGGTGCAGACCGGGGTGGTCCTGGGGCGTGAGCTGGTGGTGCTCCAGCAGCAGCTCCCCCGCCACCGGGTGCCGGAACAGGCGCTCGCGGGAGGCGAACCGCTCGACGCCCAGGCTCTCCCAGCCCGCCCGGAAGTGATCGCTGGCCGCCCGCAGCCGGTCGATCAGGTAACCGAACTCCCCCAGCCGGGGCCCGGCCTCGGCACGGAACTCGGCCAGGAACCGGCGGCTGGTGACCTCCCAGTCCGGCAGCAGCTGCCGCACGTACGGGTCGGTGAACACCAGCCACAGCAGGTTGCGGTCCTGCGCCGGCACGGTCGCGACGTTCGGGTAGAGGGCCGCGTAGGCGGCGTTCCAGCCGGTGATCTGCCAGTCCGGGGCCACCGCGTAGGCGGGCGACTGCGCGAGCGCGTCGAGCAGGCGCTGCACGTGTTCCGGCGCGGCTTCGGGCTTCGGCGCGGCGGGAGGCGGGGGCGCCGAGTAGCCGGCGAGGGAGAGCACATAGGCGTGCTCGGCGCCGGTGAGCCGCAGCGTGCGGGCGATCGCGTCGAGGACCTCGCGCGAAGGGTTGATGTCGCGGCCCTGCTCGAGCCAGGTGTACCAGGTGACGCTGACCCCGGAGAGGTAGGCGACCTCCTCGCGGCGCAGCCCGGTGGTCCGGTTGCGGCCGACCGGGGGCAGGTCGAGGTCGGCCCGCACGAGCCGGGTCCGCCGGTCGCGCAGGAACTCACCGAGCGCACGCATGGTCACCCCGCAACACTAGTAGTGCCACTACTAGTGTTCGCACCGTCTTCGCTTCCCGGCCTGGCGCGGGCATCGTGAGCGCATGCCCGAACTGCGATCACGCACTGTCACACACGGACGCAACATGGCCGGCGCCCGCGCGCTGCTGCGCGCCGCCGGGGTGGCCCGGGAGGACTTCGGCAAGCCGATCGTGGCCGTCGCCAACAGCTTCACCGAGTTCGTGCCCGGCCACGTCCACCTCCAGCCGGTGGGCCGGATCGTGTCCGAGGCGATCCGCGAGGCCGGCGGCATCCCGCGCGAGTTCAACACCATCGCCGTCGACGACGGCATCGCCATGGGCCACGAGGGGATGCTGTACTCGCTGCCGTCGCGCGACCTGATCGCCGACCGCGCCTCCCGCGCCGCCTTCCGGCTCTCCAGGTCGTTCATCGTCCACTCCT
>NZ_JBEXTX010000082.1:0-36562 GCF_040614175.1 Amycolatopsis sp. NPDC006131 | reverse complement strand
ATGTTCGGCTGCCGGTTGGCGGCCTGGGTTGCGGCCCTGGCTCAAGGTGATCGTTGCGTGTCAGGCGACGGGATGACCACCCAGCTCGGGTTGGGTTCAAAGATCAAGGGCACGGCGCTGCGCGCCGTCAGAGCAGTGGGGGTACCGCTGCATCAATGAGGTGCGGGCCGGGTTCGTTGACGGCGTTGCGGAATTGCTCGGCCAGTTCCTCGGCCGTCGTCGCCCTTGTTGCTGGGACGCCCATGCCTTCCGCGATCTTCACGAAGTCGATGTCGGGCCTTGCCAGGTCCAGCAGGTCCTTCGCCTTCGGGCCGGATGCTTCCGCTCCGACTCGCTGCAGTTCCATGCGCAGGATGGCATAGGCGTGGTTGTTCAGGATCACCGTTGTCACGTTCAGGTTTTCCCGCGCCATCGTCCACAGTGCCGAGATGGTGTAGAGGGCGCTGCCGTCCGCCTGCAGTGCGATCACCGGGCGGTCTGGGGCGGCGATCGCTGCACCGACAGCCACCGGGAGTCCCTGTCCGATGGCTCCGCCGGTCAGGGTGAGCACGTCGTGGCGTGGGGCACCGGCCGTCGCGCCCGGGAGCAACAGGCCCGAGGTGTTGGCCTCGTCCGAGATGATCGCGCCCTCCGGGAGCAGCGCGCCGATCACCTCGACCCAGTTCTGCACTGTCAGCGGACCGCTCGGCAGGGCGGGGCGAGCCGGTTCCTGCAGCACCGGGTCCACATCGGACGCGACCTCGTCCGCGAGTGCTTCCAGCGCGGCCACCACGTCCTGGTCCAGCTCTGCCAGCGTGTGCACCTGCGCGCCCTCCGGCACCAGATCGCTGGGCTTGCCGGGGTAGGCGAAGAACGACACCGGCGCCTTGGTCCCGGCCACGATGACGTGCTTGATGCCCTCCAGCTGCCACTGCACCTGCTCGGCCAGGTATGCCAGACGTTCGATCGTCGGCAGCCCGGCGCCGCGTTCCAGCCTCGCCGGGAAGGTTTCCACGAACGGCTTCGCCCCGGTCGCGGTGGCGATCCGGCTCACCGCCCGCAGGCCGGCTTCGCGGCAGGCGGGGCCGCCCACCAGCAACGCGACCGGCTCACCGGTCCGCAGCACCTCCGCCACCGCCTTGACCGTGGTGTCCGCGACGGTCTGCGGCGAGCGCGGCGGCACCGGCTTCACCGCGACACCACCGTCGCCCCACGAGACGTCCGCGGGCAGGATCAGCGTCGCCACCTTGCCCGGCGCCTCCTGCGCCGCGGCGACGGCGAACGCGGCGTCCGCGCCGACGTCCGCGCTGTTCCCCGACCGGCGCACCCACCCGTTCAGCGAACCGGCGATCGCCTCGATGTCCGACTCCAGCGGTGCGTCGTACTTCTTGTGGTACGTCGCGTGGTCGCCGATCACGTTCACCACCGGCACGTGCCCGCGCCGGGCGTTGTGCAGGTTCGCCAGGCCGTTGCCCAGCCCCGGCCCCAGGTGCAGGAGCGTCGCGGCCGGCTTGCCCGCGACCCGCGCGTAACCGTCGGCCGCGCCGGTGACCACGCCCTCGAACAGGGCCAGCACACCGCGCATCTCGGGCACCGAATCGAGCGCCGCGACGAAGTGCATCTCCGACGTGCCGGGATTGGAGAAGCACACGTCGACACCCGCGTCGACGAGCGTGCGGATCAGGGACTGCGCGCCGTTCATCTCACTCCTCAGTCGAACAGGACATCCGGGTTCAGGATGCCCTTCGGGTCGAAGGCCTGCTTGATCCGGCGCAGCAACGCGACCTTGGCCGGGTCTTCGAGCGCGAGGAAGTGGTCCTTCTTCGCCTGCCCGATCCCGTGCTCACCGGAAATCGCCCCGCCGGCCGACATGCCCGCGGCGAAGATGTCGTGCAGCAGCCGGTGCCGCTTCTCCGCGTCCTTGCAGAAGATTCCCAAGTGGACGTTGCCGTCCCCGGCGTGGCCGCAACCGATCGCACCGGCCTCGGCGGCCGTGGCCAGCTCCCGGACCTTCGCCAGGAACCCGGGCATCTCCGAGCGCGGCACCACGACGTCGATCACGTCGTCGGCGCCGGCGGCCTTCGCCGTCCAGAACGCCTTCTCCCGCGCCTCGATGAGCTTGCGCGCCGAACCGCCGTCCAGCACGTAAACGTCGGACGCGCCCAGCTCGCCGAGCAGCTCGCCGGCCCGCTCGACGTCGCCGTCCAGCCGGTCGTTGTCGCGGTTTTCCAGGCCCACCACCAGGTAGGCCTGCGTGGCGTTGCGGACCTCCTCGGGGACGCCCAGCTCCAGCTTTTCGTTGTAGGTGATCGCCGCCATCGTCAGGTTGTCGATGTACTCGAGGATGTTCGGCGTCAGGCCGCTGGCGATGATCTCCGGCACGGCGCGCATCACCTGGTCGAGATCACCGAACGGCGCGAGCAGCGTCGCCGCGTGCGGCAGGCGCGGGTACAGCTTGACGATCACCTCGGTGACCAGCGCGAGCGTGCCCTCCGAACCGATGATCAGCTGGGTCAGGTCGTAGCCACTGGAGATCTTGGACGTCTTGCCGCCGGTGCGGATGATCTCGCCGGTGGGCAGGACCGCCTGCAGGCCGACGATGTTGTGCCGCGCCACGCCGTACTTGACCGCGCGCATGCCGCCCGCATTGGTGCCGACGTTGCCGCCGACGCTCGCGCTCAGCTCGCCCGGGTAGACCGTGTAGGCGAGGCCGGCCTCCTTGGTGGCCTCGTCCAGTTCGCTGAGCGTGACGCCCGGCTGGACGACGGCGACCTGGTTGGCGGTGTCGACCTCCAGGACCGCGTTCATCCGCTCGAACGAGACGAGCACGCCGTCCTCGCGAGGGCGGGCCGCGCCGGACAGCCCGCTGCCCGAGCCGCGAGCCGTGACTGGCAGGCCGTTCTCGGTGGCCACGGCCAGCACGGCGGCGACCTCTTCGGCGGTGGCGGGTTTGACGACGTGGGCCGGTTTGATGGCGCCGACGGTGAGGGACTCGTCCTTCGCGTAGTCGTCCGGGACGGAGTCCCCGGAGAGGAGGTTGCGCTCGCCGACGATCTCGGCGATCCGCGCGGTGACGTCGCCCATGACGTGCCCGATCCTTTCCTGCGCCTGCCCGAATGACGGAAGCCTAGTACGGGAAGGCGCAGGACTGGAAGTGAAGGAGATTCATGTCTGGAGGAGTCGACGCAGCCGCCGCCGTCCGAGCAAGCGCGCCTGCGCGGCCTTGAGCAGGGTGAAGCTGCGGTTGATGTAGGCGGCCAGCTCGTCGGCCGGGTAGTGCACGATCGACAGGTGCTCGGAGTGGTCGCCCTGTTCCCAGCGGGCCACGGTGATCTCGTAGCCGGAAACGTGGGCGCACAGCTGGAGGAGGACCTCCGGCACCTCGGGCTCGATGAGCAGGTCGGCGTTCTGCACGACCAGATCGCGCATGGACCGGAGGGTGGGCAGGAAGACGGAGGTCACCCAGAGCCGCCATTCCGTGAGTTCCTCAGCGGTAGGCGGGGTTTCGTCGGCGAACGGGGAAACGCCGTTCCGGGAATGGCGTCGGCGGAACTCGGCGAACGTGCGGCTGTGGGCCTCACTGATGGAGAACAGCGGGCCGTACAACTCGCTCAGCTGCCGGTTGATCCGGGCCAGGCGTTCCTGCCGCTGCGACAGCCGGACGTTGTTCGTGTAAGTGGCGATGTAGCCGACGAAAGCGAGTACCACGGTCACGATCACTGCGCTCACGGCGGCGACGTTACCGGTGCCGGAAAAGGGGGCGGGGCCGGTCCGCGCCAACGTACCGGCCCCGCCTTCTCGGATCAGCGGGTCAGACCAGCCAGCCGAGGACGTGCGCGAGGCCGGCCAGGATGTTGGAAACGATGTCGTGGCCGTGGTGGAAGTGCGCAGCGAACATTGGAGAGGGGCTCCTTTGTGAAATCAATCCTTGCGAATCTGGCTGCTTTCGAAAGCAAGGGAAGATTTTCAGTTCCGCTGGGAAGTGTCAAACCGCCGCGGAAAGAGCGGAGCCCGTCGAATAGCGCGGTGGAAAATCCGCCCAGCCTAAACACGTAACACTTTCGGGTTCGCGGCCGGGGGTGGCGTTGCGCCGCTCGTAGCGCCGCCGGGCGGGCCCACCTGGGGCGATGCCGATCTTGATCCGGCACACCGGGTGATGCCCGCCCGAACGGGTGAAGGCATTGCCACGCAAGGTGATCCCCCCATGATCACACTGACGAGTGACGGGGGACCGGGGTTTTGCCCCTAACGACCGCAGGTCGACGGCTACTCGGCGCGGGCGAAGGACAGCGTTTCGCCCTCGACGCCACGCAGCCACAGGTCCTGCGCGGCCGCCGCCATTTCCGGCAGGCCCTCCACGATCGTGGCGAACACGTTGCCGGGCACCCAGCCCGCGTCGCCGTTGATGAGCAGGTTGTTCCGGCCGTAGAAGATCGCCAGATCGGTCGCGCCCTGGTCGCTGTGGGCCTCGCTGCTGTCTTCGTACCCGTACGCCGGATTTCCGATTTCCCACGCCTCGAACCCGAAATAAACGACATCCCCGGGAATGGGGGTGACCGTCGGGTTCTCCCGGCCCGGCTTCGGGTCGGCGAACGGCGGCACCAGCGTGTAGACCTCGTTGCGGGCGTACTTCGCGTGGTAGGCCGAACCGCTCTGCGGCAGCGCGTTCCACACCGCCTGGCAGGTCCGCGGCGCTTCCGCGTCCAGCAGCACGGCACGGCAGGACACGCCGCGCTTGTCGAGCGAGATGGTGATGTAGCGGGCCAACGTGCCTCTTCTCCCTACTTGGAACCGGTGACGGTGGCGACGGTCTCGGCCCAGATCGCGAGCGCGTCGTCGATCTGCTCGGCGGTGACCACCAGCGGCGGGATCATCCGCACGACGTTCGAGTACGCGCCGCAGGTGAGCAGCAGCAGCCCGCGCCGCGCCGCCTCCTGCTGCGCCGCCGCGGCCAGCGCGGTGTCCGGCGTGCCGTCGGCCTTGGTGAACTCCGAACCGACCAGCAGGCCCAGCCCGCGCACCTCGCCGATCTCCGGCGTCTTGTCGGCGATCAGCCGCGCGCCTTCGAGCAGCTGCTTGCCGCGCGCCGCAGCGTTCTCGACCAGATTCTCCTCCTCGATCACGTCGAGGGTGGCCAGCGCCGCCGCGCACGACACCGCGTTGCCGCCGTACGTGCCGCCCTGCGAACCGGGGAACGCCTTGGACATCAGCTCCTTCGGCGCCGCGATGCCGGACAGCGGGAAGCCGCTCGCCAGTCCCTTCGCGATCAGCACGACGTCCGGCTTCACGTCGAAGTGGTCGTGGCCCCAGAACCGGCCGGTGCGCCCGAACCCGGTCTGGATCTCGTCGATCACCAGCAGGATCCCGTGCCGGTCGGCGCGCTCGCGCAGCCCGGCCATGAACTCGGTGTTCGCCGGCACGTACCCGCCCTCGCCGAGCATCGGCTCGATGAAGAACGCGGCCGTCTCGTTCGGCGCGCTGATCGTCTGGAAGAGGTAGTCCAGCTCGCGCAGCGCGAACTTCGTCGCGGTCTGCTCGTCCCAGCCGTAGTGGTAGGCGTAGGGGAACGGCGCCACGTGCACGCCGCCCATCAGCGGCGAGATGCCGGCGCTGAACCGCGTGCCGGAGGTGGTCATCGACGCCGCGGCGACCGTGCGGCCGTGGAACCCGCCCTGGAAGACGATCACGTTCGGCCGCCCGGTGGCCTGCCGCGACAGGCGCAGCGCGGCTTCGACGGCCTCGCTGCCGGAGTTCGCGAAGAACAGCGAGTCGAGCCCCGCGGGCAGCACGTCGCCGAGCCGCTCGGTCAGCTTGAGCAGCGGCTGGTGCATCACGGTGGTGTACTGCGCGTGGATGACCTTGCCGATCTGCTCCTGTGCCGCCTTGACCACCTTCGGGTGGCAGTGGCCGGTGCTGGTCACACCGATCCCGGCGGTGAAGTCGAGGTGGCGGTTGCCGTCGACGTCGTAGAGGTAGGCGCCTTCGCCGTGCTCGACGACGACCGGAGTGGCCTGCTTGAGCAGGGGGGAGAGCTGGGCCATGACGGCGGAACTCCTAACCGGAGTGAGCTTGTAGATTGTTGACAATCTGTCTAGCATGGCCGGTGGACAGGCGCAAGGTTGATCAGGAGGACCAATGGCCGAGCTGACCGAATCGGGTGTCGTGGACGCCGTCGGCAAGGAGCTGTTCATCGGCGGGAAGTGGGTCCCGTCGAGCAGTGGGCGGACCTTCGCCGTCGAGGATCCCGCCACCGGCCGGGTCCTCTGCGAGGTCGCCGACGCCGCGCCCGAGGACGGGAAGGCGGCCCTCGACGCCGCCGTCGCCGCGCAGGCCGACTGGGCGAAGACGGCGCCGCGCGAGCGCAGCGAAATCCTGCGCCGCGCCTACGAACTGCTGAACGCGCGCGTCGACGAGCTGGCGCTGCTGATGACGCTGGAGATGGGCAAGCCGCTGGCCGAGGCGAAGGGCGAGGTCGCCTACGCCGCCGAGTTCTTCCGCTGGTTCTCCGAGGAGGCCGTGCGCATCGACGGTGGCTACCAGGTCGCGCCCAACGGGGCGGGCCGGTTCCTCGTCACCAAGCAGCCGGTCGGGCCGTGCCTGTTGATCACGCCGTGGAACTTCCCGATGGCGATGGGCGGCCGCAAGATCGGCCCGGCGATCGCCGCGGGCTGCACCATGGTCATCAAGCCGGCCGAGCAGACGCCGCTGTCGATGCTCGCGCTGGCCGCGATCCTGACCGAGGCGGGGCTGCCCGCCGGCGTGCTCAACGTGGTCACCACCAGCGACCCGGGCGGCGTGATGGAGCCGATGATCAAGGACGGCCGCGCGCGCAAGCTGTCCTTCACCGGATCCACCGCGGTCGGGCGCAAGCTGCTGGAGCAGTGCGCGGACAAGGTGCTGCGCACGTCGATGGAGCTGGGCGGCAACGCGCCGTTCCTGGTCTTCGACGACGCCGACCTGGACGCGGCGGTCGAGGGCGCCATGCAGGCCAAGATGCGCAACATCGGCGAGGCGTGCACCGCGGCCAACCGGTTCTACGTGCAGCGCGGGGTCGCCGACGAGTTCGCCCGGCGGCTGACCGAGCGGATGTCGGCGTTGCCGCTGGGGCGCGGCACCGAGCCCGGCGTGGTCGTCGGCCCGCTCATCGACGCCGACGCGGTGAACAAGGTGACCGAGCTGGTCGCCGACGCCACCTCCCGTGGCGCCAAGGTGCTCACCGGCGGGGCCACTGTGGACGGTCCGGGCAACTTCTACCAGGCCACGGTGCTCACCGACGTGCCGCGGGACGCCCGCATGGCGAGCGAGGAGATCTTCGGGCCGGTCGCGCCGATCAGCGTGTTCGACGACGAGGACGAGGCCGTCGCGGCGGCCAACGACACCGAGTACGGCCTGGTCAGCTACGTCTACACCAACGACCTCAAGCGTGCGCTGCGCGTGTCGGAGTCGCTGGAGGCCGGCATGATCGGGCTGAACCAGGGCATCGTGTCCAACCCGGCGGCGCCGTTCGGCGGGGTCAAGCAGTCCGGGCTCGGCCGCGAGGGCGGCACCGTCGGCATCGACGAGTTCCTGGAGACCAAGTACATCGCGGTGAGCCTGTGAGCACCTACCGGATCGCGAGCATCCCCGGTGACGGCATCGGGGTCGACGTCACCGCCGAGGCGCGCCAGGTCCTCGACCGGGCAGGCGAAGTGCACGGGTTCCGTCTGGAGTGGACGGAGTTCGACTGGAGCTGCGAGCGGTACACCAAGACCGGCCGGATGATGCCGGAGGACGGCATCGACCGGTTGCGGCCGTTCGACGGGATCCTGCTCGGCGCGGTCGGGTTCCCCGGGGTGCCGGACCACGTGTCGCTGTGGGGGCTGCTGATCCCGATCCGGCGGGCGTTCGCGCAGTACGTGAACCTGCGGCCGGTGCGGCTGCTGCCCGGGACGACGTCCGTGCTGGCCGGCCGGGAGGCCGACGAGCTGGAGATGGTGATCGTCCGGGAGAACACCGAGGGCGAGTACTCGCAGATCGGCGGGCGGCACAACCCGGGTCAGCCGGGCGAGTTCGTGGTGCAGGAGTCGATCTTCACGCGGGTCGGGGTCGAGCGGATCATCCGGTTCGCGTTCGAGCTGGCCCGCACCCGCAGCGGCCGGGTGTGCTCGGCGACCAAGTCGAACGGGATCATCCACACGATGCCGTTCTGGGACGAGGTGTTCGCGGAGGTCGCCGCGGAGTACCCGGACGTCCACAGTGAACAGACGCACATCGACGCGCTGGCGGCGCGCATGGTGCAGCACCCGGACCGGCTGGACGTCGTGGTGGGGTCGAACCTGTTCGGCGACATCCTGAGCGACCTGGCGGCGGCCGTGACGGGCGGGCTGGGCATGGCGCCGTCCGGCAACGTCAACCCGCCGGGCGAGTACCCGTCGATGTTCGAGGCGGTGCACGGAAGCGCCCCGGACATCGCCGGGCAGGGCATCGCGAACCCGGTGGCGCAGATCCTGGCCGGCGCGATGATGCTGGAGCACCTGGGCGAGAAGTCGGCCGCCGCGGCGGTGCACAGCGCGGTCGAGGAGGTGCTCGCGGCCGGCGAGGTGGCGACCCCGGACCTGGGCGGCAAGTCGACGACGACCGAGCTGGGGGCCGCCATCACGGCCGCGCTCGCCTGACGGCGGCGCTCGCCTGACGGCCGCGCTCGGGTGGCGGCTGCGCTCGCGTGCGGCCGCACCCCGCCTGACCGCCGCGCGCGCCGGAGCGCCGCGCCTGCCTGACGGCCGATCTCGCCTGACGGCTGCGCTCGCCTCGGCCGATCTCGCGCGGCGGCGTGGCGGCGGGGTGGCGTGTGGCAACGGGGCGCGGTGTGGCGGTGGCGGGCCGTGCGGCGGTGGGGTGCCGCGCGGCGGCCGCCCTCGCCTGACGGCAGGGTGCTGCCCACGCCCCATGGCCCCGCGGCCGAAGGCGCTGCCTGGACCGCCGCCCCGGCCTGCCAGGCTCGCACGGCTCGTCCGCGGGCTGCGGGCGCTGCCCAGCCCGCCCTGGCGTGCGTCCCCGGCCGGGCGGGCAGTGCCGCCTCGGCGAGCTCGCCGCCGGAAACGGCGAGCTCGCCGTCCGGAGTGGTCGGCTCGCCTGCCCGGGCGGGCGACTCATCGCGAGGCAGCCGCATGGCCGGTCCCGGAAATCCGGGGCCGACCTGCGGCCGCAGGCATATCTTCACCCGTAGTGGGCAACCCCATGCACCTGGAGCGTCGAGGTGCGGGAGTGGTTCATGGAGTTGCTGGGTGTCCGGGTGCCCGGTCCGGTGTCGGCGGTGAAGGGCCTCGCCGGGGCGGTGTTGTCGCCGCTGAGCAGGCCCCGCCGCCGGGTGTGGTCCTGCCCTGGACGGCTGCACATCGAGGCCCACGGGGTGCACGGGCCGGGCGGCGAAGCGGTCGCGCAGCGCATCGAGCAGGCCGTGCAGCGCCACCCGGGCGTCGCGTGGGCCCGGGTCAACGCGCCCTCGTCCCGGGTGATCATCGGCGTCGACGACCCCGCCCCGGACAGCGACGAGCTGATCCGCGTCGTCGAGGAGGCCGAGGGCGCGCCCAACGGCGTCGGCGAAGAGATCAAAGAGGACGAGCTGCACCACCCGGCCGACGGCCTGCGCGGCACCCGCCTCCTGCCGACCCTGGCCGCCGACACCCTCGGCCTCGGTCTGTCGCTGATCACCCGGCTCGCGCCGTGGGCGCCGATCCCGACCGAGATCGCCGCGCTGCCCAACGTCGTCGACCTGCACCCGCGCCTGCGCAAGATCGCCGCCGAGCGGGTCGGCAGCCGGGAAAAGGCCGACACCGCGACCTCGGCCTTCGGCGCGTTCGCGCAGGGCCTGGCCTCCGGCGGCGAGGGCACGGTCGTCGACATCATCCAGCGCGCCGAGCAGTGGCGTGAGGCCCGCGCGCACGAACGGCTGTGGTGCCAGGCGGAGAGCCGCCTGATCCACGGCCCGGAGGACGCCGCAGCCGGACCGGTCGTCGTCGAGCGGCCGCGCGAGATCCCGGACGGCCCGGTCGAACAGTACGAGCAGCGCATTCTCAACCTCGGCGCCGCCGCGGCCGCCGTCTCGCTGCCGTTCGCGCGCCCCCGCCGGGCGATCGGCATCGGCCTGGCCGCGCTGCCCAAGGCCGCCGAGGCCGGGCGCACCGCGTTCGGCGCGCGCCTCGGCCGCGTCCTGGCCACCGAGGGCGTGCTCGTCATGGACCGCGGGGTGCTGCGACACCTGGACGCCATCGACACCCTCGTCCTCGACGAGCAGGCCTTCGACACCGGGCGCATGGTTCTCAACGACCTCGTCCCTGTCGGCGACGGCGACGCCAGCGAGCTGGTCGAACGCGCCTGGCAACTGTTCGACGCGCACACCCCCGGCAAGGTCCACGAGGACGACGGCTGGCGCCTCGGCCCGCTCGACGAGCTGGGCGTCGACCAGGGCGCGCACGAGCGCGAGCAGCTGGAGAAGCGTGGCGCCGCGGCGGTCCTCGGCCTGGTGCGGGACCAGCAGCTGACCGCCGTCATCGGCCTCGGCAGGCAGGTGCCGCCGGGCGTGGCCGCGGTGATCGCCGCCGCCCGGCGCGCCAACATCGAGGTCGTCAGCGCCAACGGCGGGCACGCCGCGTTCGAGGCCGACCGGCTCATGCCCGGCGGTGAGCGCCTCGTCTCGACCGTGCGCGAGCTGCAGGGCGAGGGGCACGTGGTGATGCTGGTGTCCGACAACCGGCGCGCGCTCGGCGCCGCCGACTGCGGCATCGGCACCCAGCGGCCAGGCGACCCGCCGCCGTGGGGCGCGCACCTGCTGATCGGCGAGGAGATCGGCATCGCCGCGCTGGTCGTCGACGCGATCGCCGCCGCCCGCGAGGTCAACCGCGACAGCATCTGGCTGTCCCAGGGCGCGACCGGCGTCGGAGCGGTTAGCGCGCTGCAGCCGGGGCGCCGCAGCCCGGCCAACCGGGCGATGCGGGCGGTCAACCTGGGCGCGGCCGTCGCACTCACCAACGCGCACCGCCGCGCCAAGAAGCTCGCCGAGCGGGACACGAGCCTGGCCGGCGACGCCGCGCCGTGGCACCTGATGCCGGTGGACGTCGTGCTCGACCGCCTCGGCACCGACCCGGACGGCCTGAGCGACGACGCCGCCGAGAAGCGCGCCCGTGCCCGCGGCACCGGCAGCGGCGGCCGGACGAGCCTGATGCAGGCGTTCATCAACGAGCTGTCCAACCCGCTCACCCCGGTCCTGATCGGCGGCGCCGCGCTGTCCGCGTCCGTCGGGTCGCCGGTGGACGCCGCGCTCGTCGCCGGGATCACCGGCGTGTCCGCGCTGGTCGGCAGCCTCCAGCAGGTCCACACCGAGAAGCAGCTGGCCGAGCTGCTGAGCCGGTCGGCGATCAGCACCACGGTGATCCGCGGCGGCCGGGAGCGCGTGGTCAGCGCGGACGACCTGGTGCCCGGCGACGTCGTCAAGCTGAGCTCCGGCGACGTCGTGCCCGCGGACTGCCGCCTGCTCGAAGCCGACGGCGTCGAAGCGGACGAGTCGTCGCTGACCGGCGAGTCGCTGCCGGTGGCGAAGGACCCGTCGCCGGTGATCGCCGCGGACGTCGCCGAGCGCGCGTCGATGCTGTACGAGGGCACGACGATCGCGGCCGGTGAGGCCATCGGCATCGTCGTCGCGACTGGCGCGGACACCGAGGCGGGCCGCAGCATGGCGATGGCGCGCGAGAACGCGCCGGTGACCGGCGTCGAGACCCGGCTGGCCGAGCTGACCTCGAAGTCGATGCCGCTGGCGATCGGGTCGGCCGTGGCGGTGGCCGGCGCCGGCCTGCTGCGCCGGGTGCCGCTGCGGGAAAGCCTGTCCGCCGCGGTGAACCTGGCCGTCGCGTCGGTGCCGGAGGGGCTGCCGTTCCTGGTCAGCGCCGCGCAACTGGCGGCAGCGCGGCGGCTCGCCGAGCACAACGCGCTGGTCCGCAACCCGCGCAGCATCGAGGCGCTGGGCCGCGTCGACGTGTTGTGCTTCGACAAGACCGGCACCCTGACCGAGGGGACGCTGACGGTCCACGAGGTCGACGACGGCCACAAGCGCCGCAAGATCGAGGAGCTGGACGACGAGACCGAGTCGGTGCTGCTCACCGCGCTGCGGGCGACGCCGCACGCCGACGACCCGTCCGACCTGCCGCACGCGACGGACCGCGCGATCGTCGAGGGCGCGCGCCGGGTTTCCGTGCACACCGACGGCTGGGAACTGGTCGACGCGGTGCCGTTCGAGCCGTCCCGCGGCTACCACGCCTCGCTGATGCGCAACGGCGACGGACTGGTGCTGAGCGTCAAGGGCGCGCCGGAGTCCGTGCTGCCGCGCTGCGACCTGGACGAGGGCAGGCGGAAGAAGCTGGCGGGCCGGATGAAGAAGCTGGCCAAGGCCGGGCAGCGGGTGCTCGCCGTCGCCGAGTCCACTCCGGACAGTGCGACGCTCGACGAGGACGCCGTGACGGGCTTGCGGTTCAAGGGTTTCGTCGCGATCGCCGACCCGGTGCGGGGGAGCGCGGCGGCCGCGGCGGCGGACCTGCGGGCGGCGGGCGTGCAGATCGTGATGATCACCGGCGACCACCCGGACACCGGTGAGGCGATCGCGGGCAAGGTCAGCGAGGATGGCGCCGACCTGCACGTGGTGACCGGCGCCGAGCTGGACGCGATGGATGACGAACAGCTGGCGTCCACTTTGGAGACCGTGGACGTGGTGGCGCGGTGCAGCCCGGCGCAGAAGGTCCGGATCATCAAGGCGTACCAGAAGCACGGCCACACGGTCGCGATGACCGGGGACGGCGCGAACGACGCGCCCGCGATCCGGCTCGCGGACGTCGGCATCGCGCTCGGCGGGCACGGCGCACCGGCCGCGCGGGCCGCGGCCGACCTGGTGGTGACCGACGACCGCCTGGAGACGATCATCGCGGCGCTCGTCGAGGGCAGGGCGATGTGGGCCTCGGTGCGGGAGGCGCTGGCGATCCTGCTCGGCGGGAACCTCGGCGAGATCGGGTTCAGCGTGCTCGGCGCGACGCTCACCGGCCGGTCGCCGCTCGGTGCCCGGCAGTTCCTGCTGGTCAACCTGCTGACCGACCTGGCGCCTGCGCTGGCGATCGCGTTGCGGCGGCCCGAGGACGGCTCCGACCTGCTGCGAGAGGGGCCGGAGAGCTCGCTGGGCAAGCGCTTGCAGAAGGACATCGGCGTGCGCGCCGGGGTGACGACCCTCGGCGCGACGACCGCGTGGATGCTGGCGCGGGCGACGGGCCGCGGCCGCCGGGCGAGCACGGTCGCGCTGGCCGGGTTAGTCGGCACGCAGCTCGGGCAGACGCTCCTGACGGGCGGCTGGAACCGGTCGGTGCTGGCGACATCCCTCGGTTCGGTGGCCCTGCTCGCGGCCGTGATCCAGACGCCCGGGGTCAGCCAGTTCTTCGGCTGCACGCCGCTCGGCCCGATCGGGTGGGGGATGGCGCTGGGCAGCGCGGGCGCGGCGACGGCACTGGGCGCGGTGGTCGGGCGGACGATCGAGGGCTGAGTCAGGCGCGGGTGAGCGCGGGCCGGTTCACCCGGCCCGCGCCAAGCTCCGTCCCAGCTCGATGGCCAGCCGTTGCACGAAGATCTGGGCGGACCCCTGGCGAGCGCGATCGCTGTTGCCCAGCTGCTTGACCTCGGCGGCGACGGCCAGATCCCCCACGGCCTCGACGACGACGCACTGGGACATGTCGTCCGCGCCGATGGTGCAGAACGCGACCCCGGCGTCGATGTCCGAGAAGGGCGGGACCTGCACGGTGACGATCCGGCCGGGCCCGACGTCGCCGCGGCAACCGGAAGTCATGTGCACCTCCCACACCGCCGCCGACGCCTCGATCACTTCGTAACGGACAGCCAGCTCGGTCACGACGTAGTCCGCGCTCTGCCACTGCGCGCGCTCGGCCGCGACGATGTTCGCGTCGGAGGTCAGGGCGTCGGCGCACTTCTCGACGAGCGTGTAGCCCGTGCCGTCCGACTCGCCGATCGGCACCGCCTGGGCGGCCCGATCGAGGTCGAGCAGGGCGCCGTCGTCGTCGGTGAGCATCGCGGACACCAGGCGCTGCTGGTCCTCCGGTGTGGGCAACGCCCGCACGGACACCGGCGCCGTGGGGGCGGCGTCCTCCGGTTCCGGTGGCGGTGCCGCCGCCGTGCACGCGGACAAGGCCAACAGCGCACCCAACAGCCACCCGCGCACGCGATCCTCCCGGTTCCCCCGCGCCGCGCGCGGACAAACCAAGATCGCGAACCCGCAACCTTCCGTTACAGCAGCACGAATCAGGCGTGCAGGCTGGTCCCCGGGGCGAGGCGCTGCACCGCGTCCTCCATGTGCGCCTCCAGCAGCGACACCGCGAGCTCCTCGTCGCCGGCGCCGATCGCCTCCGCGATGCGCTTGTGCTCGGTCACCCGCTCCTCGTTCGTCGCGTACGTGCGGTGCAGCGCGGACAGGCACATCCGCGTCTCGATGAGCAGCGTCCGCGCCATCCGCCCGAGCCGCTTGGACCCCGAGGCCGCCACCAGCTCCTCGTGGAACCGGACGTCCGCGGCCGACACCTCGTCCCCGTCGGTGGCCGACGCCATCTCCTCCACCGCATCCAGCAGCCGGACGGCCAGCCCCTCCCGGTCACCGTGCCGCAGCACCCGGATCAGCGCGGCCCGCTCGATGGCGAACCGCGCCGAGTAGATGTCGTGCACGTCGTCCGGTTCGAGGTCGATCACGAACAGCCCGCGGTGCCGCTCGCTGCGCAGCAGCCCCTCCGACACCAGCCGCTGCATCGCCTCGCGCAGCGGGCCGCGGGACACCTGGAACCGGCCTGCCAGCTCGGTCTCCCCGAGCTGCGTGCCCGGCGCGAACGTGCCGTTCATGATCGCCTCGCGGAGCTGCCGCGCGATGATCGCCGCGGTCGACTCCCGGCTCACCGGTTCGATGTCGGCCAGGGCCATGGTTCACCTGCCTTCTGCGAACAGTCTGCCCAGCTGTTCGCACCGGGGCACCTGGCCGGTCAGCCGGAGCCCTTCCCAGATCGTCACCTGGTTCGCGGTCAGGACCGGCTTGCCCAGCCGCTCCTCGATCGCGCCCAGCACACCGAGCGTGCGCATCGCGGTGTCGGGCACCAGCACGGCGTCCGCCGCCGGGTGATCATGCGCCACCGCCAGCTCGACGACCGCCTCGGGGCTCAGCCTGCCCACCTCCGCGGCCGTGTCGATGTCCTCGCTCGACATGGCGACCACCTCGATGCCGCCCGCGCCGAGGAACTCCACGAACAGCTTCGCCACGTCGTCCGGGTAACTCGCGGCCACCGAGACCCGCTTCAGACCGAGCGCCTGCGCGGCCCGGACGAACGCGAACGACGTGCTCGACGCCGGCTTGCCCGCGGCGGCCGACAGCTTCTCCACCTGCTCGTGCGCGCCCTGC
Organism: Amycolatopsis sp. NPDC006131; assembly: GCF_040614175.1. NCBI lineage: Bacteria > Bacillati > Actinomycetota > Actinomycetes > Pseudonocardiales > Pseudonocardiaceae > Amycolatopsis > Amycolatopsis sp. NPDC006131. Next base: position 21,123 of record NZ_JBEXTX010000082.1, on the reverse strand, counting down.
CAGCGGTAGACGAAGCTGCCGCTGGTGCACGCCCACACCACGGCGTCCGGCTCGTGCTTGGCGAGCAGCGCAGCGCCCTCGGCCAGCCGCTTCTCGCTGCCCAGGTCGAGCAGCTCGGGCACGGCGTGCAGGTCGGTGCCGTAGATGTGCTCGACCGGCAGCGAGATCCGGTAACCCAGCAGCCGCTCGGCGAACGGGTAGTCGTCCTCCGCGGCGTGGTCCGGGTAGATGAAGCCGACGGTCGCCATGCACAAACCTCCCAAATTGTAGACAATCCTACGTTACGGTGTTCAGGACACTTCGCGCAGCCACTTGCCGGGACCGACGATCGGCAGCTCCATGCGTCTCAGGCAAGCCCACATCGTGAGCTGGTTCGCGGTCAGCACGGGCTTGCCCAGGGCCACCTCCAGCGGTTCGATCACGTCGTACGTCGGGAGGTTCGTGCAGCTCACGAAGATCGCCTCGGCGTCAGGGTGGTCGGCGCCGAGTATCCGCTCGGCGATCGTGCGGTAGCTGACCTTCCAGATCCCGCCGCCGAGCCCGAGGTGGTCGCTGGAGACGGTGTCCACGTTCAGCTCGGCGAGGAAGTCGTGCAGGCTCGCCGTCAGGTCCGCGTCGTAGGGGGTGATCACCGCGACCTTGTGGACGTCCAGCAGGTGCAGCACCTCGGCCAGCGCGCCCGACGTGGTGACCGCGTCCGGCGCGCCGGCGTCGCAGATCGCCTTGCACAGCGAGCGTTCGTAGTCCAGGCCGTTGACGAAGCTGCCCGACGTGCACAGGTACGCGACCACCTCGGGCTCGACGTGCAGCACGTCGCGGGTGGCGGCGGCCAGGTGCTGGTGGTTGCTGACCAGCTGGGCCATCTCCATGCTGACCGGCACCGGTTCGTAGGGCGTGCGGGCGAGGTGCAGCGACACCTCCATCGGGATCCAGCGCCAGAGCTCGCGCTCCAGCGCCAGGTCGAAGGGTGCGATGACTCCGATGCCTCGCTGCGCCAGTGGCCCGTCGAAGACAGGGAAGTCGAAATCCAAGGCTCAGCCTCCGGGACGTTCTGAAGGAAGCCTCCGGGGTGGCTCCTCGGATTGTTGACAATCATACGACCGGCTCTTACCGTGTCAACGGTGATCGGTACTGAGAATCCGGTGCTGGCGGTGTTGTGCGGTGAAGACCAGGCCCGGGACCTCACCGAATCGCCGGCCATGCAGCGCATCGCTTCGACGGCCGTCGTGCGTTACACGGGCGAGGCCGGCCTGGCCGACGCGCTCCGCGGCGCCGACGTCCTTTTTGTCCACGACTTCCTTTCCCGTGCGGTGCCGGAGGCCTGGCACGCGGCGGACCGCCTGCGGTGGCTGCACATCGCGAGCGCCGGGGTGGATCCGGTGATGTTCCCCGGGATGCGGGACAGCGACGTCGTGCTCACCAACTCGCGCGGCGTGTTCGACGACTCGATAGCGGAATACGTCCTGGGGGTGATCCTCACCTTCGCGAAGGACCTGCACGGGTCGCTCGACCTGCAGCGCCAGAGCCGCTGGCAGCACCGCGAGACCGAGCGGATCGCCGGGCGCTCGGCGCTGGTGGTGGGCACCGGGCCGATCGGCAGGGCGATCGCGCGGATGCTGCGCGCCGTCGGGATGAGCGTCTCGGGCGCCGGCCGCCGGGCGCGCTCCGGGGACCCGGACTTCGGGGACGTGCACGCGTCGGACCGGCTGGTGGAGCACCTGCCGGCGTTCGACTACGTCGTCGCCGTGGCGCCGCTGACCGAGGAGACCAAGGGCCTGTTCGACGCCGCGGCGTTCGCCGCGATGAAGCCGACCGCGCGGTTCGTCAACGTCGGCCGCGGCGAGCTGGTGGTCACCGGCGACCTGGTCGAGGCCCTGCGGACGGGGCGCATCGCGGGCGCCGCGCTGGACGTGTTCGACACCGAGCCGCTGCCCATCGACAGTCCGTTGTGGACGATGCGGAACGTGCTGGTCTCGCCGCACATGTCCGGTGACTTCATCGGGTGGCGGGACACGCTGGTCGAGGTGTTCGCGGACAACTTCCACCGCTGGCAGACTGGCGCCCCGCTTCGTAATGTCGTGGACAAGCAGCTGGGGTACGTGCCGTCCGATCGGTGAGGAGTTCACCATGAGCACCCTGTTGACGGCGAGTGAGCTGGTCGCCGCCTACTCGACCGGCGAGATCAGCCCCGTCGAGGCGACCGAGGCCGCGCTGCGCTCGATCGAGGAGCGGGACAGGGAGTGCAACGCGTTCTGCCTGGTCGACCCGGAGGTGGCCCGCGAGGGCGCCAAGGCGTCGGAGGCGCGGTGGCGCGAGGGCAACCCGATCGGCTCGCTGGACGGGGTGCCGACTTCGATCAAGGACATGTTCCTCACCCAGGGCTGGCCCACCCTGCGTGGTTCGACGTGCGTCGACCGGGACCAGCCGTGGGAGGTGGACAGCCCGGTCACCGCGCGGCTGCGGGAGAACGGGCTGGTGCTGCTCGGCAAGACGACCACGCCCGAGCTGGCGTGGAAGGGCGTGACGGACAACCCGCTGACCGGGGTGACGCGCAACCCGTGGAACCCGGCGAAGACGCCTGGCGGGTCCAGTGGTGGCAGTGGTGCGGCGGTCGCGGCCGGGATGGGTGAGCTGTCGGTCGGGACCGATGGTGGCGGGTCGGTGCGGATCCCGGCGTCGTTCTGCGGGATCGTGGGGTTGAAGCCGACATACGGTCGTATCCCGTTGTGGCCGGCGAGCCCGTTCGGGGCGTTGTCGCATGCCGGGCCGATGGCGCGGTCGGTGTCGGACGTGGCGTTGTTGCTCGACGTGCTGGCGCTGCCGGACCACCGGGACCCGAACGCGCTGGAGCCGCCGCTGGGCGCGTACCGCGAGGCCGTGCGGCGGGACGTGCGGGGTTTGTATGCAGCGTTCTCGCCGACGCTCGGCTGGGCCCGGGTGGACCCCGAGGTGCGGCAGATAGTCACGTCGGCGGTGGCCGCGCTCGACGAGGCCGGGTTGCGGGTCGAGGAGGCCGACCCGGGTTTCGCCGACCCGCGGGAGGCGTTCGACGTGCTGTGGTCGACCGGCGCCGCGCAGTGGCTGGACACGTTCCCGGCCGGCTGCGAGGCGAAGATCGACCCGGGCCTGCGGCAGGTGTGGGAGCAGGGGAAGACGTACTCGGCGTCGGACTACCTGGCGGCGAACGCGGAGCGCGCGGCGCTGGGCATCCGCATGGGCGAGTTCCACACGCGGTACGACGTGCTGATCACCCCGACGGTGGCCGTCCCGCCCTTCGAGGCTGGGTTTGACGTGCCGCCGGGCAGCGGAATGAGCGGCTGGCCGGACTGGACGCCCTTCACGTACCCGTTCAACATGACCCAACAGCCGGCGATCAGCGTCCCGGCGGGGACGACGGCGGATGGTCTGCCGGTGGGGTTGCAGATCGTGGGGCCGCGGCACTCGGATGACCTGGTGCTGGCGGTGGCGAGGCTGTTCGAGGAGGTCCGTCCCTGGCCGACGGACCGGCCCGCTGGGCGGTGAGTCGGGCGGCGGCCGGTGGCTCGGTGAGCTGGGCGGCTGGCTGGTTGGTGAGTTGGGCGGCCTGCGGTTTGGTGAGCTGGACGGCCGGCTCGGCGGTGAATGGCTCGTTCATCGCCGCGCGACCTGGATCTTTCATCGCGTCGCGAGTGGCGCGTGCATGAGTGGACCTCTCGCCGAACGATGAATGGTCCATTCATCGCCGCGCTAGCTGCACCTGTCGTCGACTCGCCGGTGGCGCGTGCATGAGTGGGCCTCTCGCCGAGTGATGAATGGTCCGTTCATCGCGGGGCGAGGTGCCCTGTCGTCGAGTCGCGGGTGGCGGCTGCATGAGTGGACCTCTGGTCAAGCGATGAACGGTCCATTCACGCCGGGCGAGGTGCCCTGTCGTCGTGTCGCGGGTGGCGCGTGCATGAGTGGGCCTCTCGCCGAGTGATGAATGGTCCGTTCATCGCGGGGCGAGGTGCCCTGTCGTCGAGTCGCGGGTGGCGGCTGCATGAGTGGACCTCTGGTCAAGCGATGAACGGTCCATTCACGCCGGGCGAGGTGCCCTGTCGTCGACCCGCCGGTGACACCTGCATGAGTGGGCCTCTCAGCGAGTGATGAATGGCCCGTTCATCGCGGCGCGAGGTGCCCTGTCGTCGCGTCGCGAGTGGCACCCGCACGAGCGGTCCACTCGCCGAACCATGAACGACCCGTTCACCCACCACCAAAATCCACAAAGGACCCAAAACCACCCAGACCAGCTCCACGATGCGCCCCACCGCGCCATGTGCTGTCCTTGAACCATGCGGAGAACCACTTTGGGCAAGAGCGGACTCGACGTCTCCCGGATCGCGTTCGGGACCTGGCAGCTCGGCGGCGACTGGGGCTCCTTCGACGAGGACGCGGCCGTCCAGGCCATCCAGCACGCACGTGAGCTCGGCGTGAACTTCTTCGACACCGCCCAGGCGTACGGCTTCGGCAAATCGGAAGCCCTCCTCGGCCGCGCCCTGCGGGACGAGCTGAAACGCGACCGCGACAGCCTCGTGATCGCCACCAAGGGCGGCATCAACCCGGGCAGTGACCGGCCCCGAGACGCCCGCCGCGACTGGTTGCGCAAGGGCGTCGACGAGAGCCTGCGCCACCTCGGCCTCGACCACATCGACCTGTACCAGGTCCACTGGCCCGACCCGGACACCCCGGCCGAGGAAACCGCCCAGGCACTCCAGGAACTCGTCGACGCGGGCAAGATCCGCCACGTCGGCGTGTCCAACTACGACACCGCGCAACTGGCCGCGTTCGACCGCACCCGCCCGGTCGAGACCCTGCAGCCGCCCTACCACCTGTTCCGCCGCGCGATCGAGGACGACCCGCTCCCGTACTGCCGCGAGCACAACATCGGCGTCCTCGTCTACAGCCCGCTCGGCAGCGGCCTCCTCACCGGCGCCCTCAACCCGCGCACGACCTTCGAGCCTGGCGACTGGCGCGCGAACTCCAGCGCTTTCCAGGGTGCGAACTTCCAGAAGAACCTGGAGGTCGTCGAGCAGCTGAAGAACCTCGCGGCCGAGAAGGGCGCCACCGTCAGCCAGCTCGCCATCGCCTGGACCCTGCACCAGCCGGGCGTCCACGTGGCGATCGTCGGCGCGCGGCGGGCCCGCAACGTCGAGGACAGCGTCGCCGCGGCGGATCTCGACCTCACCGGCGACGACCTGGCCCGCATCGAGGAGATCACCTCGCGTGGCGTCCAGGTCGAGGGCGCCAGCCCGGAGGGCGTGGCCTGACCACCGGCGGGGGCCGCGCGCCGGCCCCCGCCCGCGTCAGCGCGCGGCGAACTCCAGTTCCTCCAGCGCGGTGTCCAGGTGCGTCAGGATCCGCTGCAGGTGCGGCACCGACCGACGGCACCCGGTGATCCCGAAGTCCAGGTTGTCCCCGTTGTTGGTCAGCGTGATGTTGAGCGCCTGCCCGTCGAGCAGCACCGACGCCGGGTAGATGCCGTCCAGCTTCGCGCCGTTCCAGTACATCTGCTTGCGCGGCCCGGGCACGTTCGAGATCACCAGGTTGAACGGCGGACGCGTGTTGTTCACGAACCCGGGCACCGGCGAGATGCCCAGCTGCGCCACGTTGATGCCGGACAGCAGCAGCGCCTGCAACGGCGTCAGCTCCTTGAAGATCCGCTTCGCCTCGCGCATCGACTGGTGGATCGTCATAAGCCGGGACGCCGGATCCGGCTTGTCGGTGCCGAGGTTGCACAGCACCGCGCCGATCTGGTTGCCCGCGGCCTCACCGGTGTCGGTCGGCTTGCGCATCGACACCGGCACCATCGCGACCAGCGGCGCGTCCGGCAGCGCGCGCTGCTCGATGAGGTAGTCCCGCAACGCGCCCGAGCACATCGCGAGCACCACGTCGTTGCGGGAGGTCCCGGTGGCGGTCGCGATCGCGCGCACCCGCCCGAGCGGCCAGGACTGCGCGGCGAACCGGCGCGCACCGCCGATCGGCACGTTGAAGATCGTCTTCGGGGCCTGCATCGGCAGCAGCAGCGTGTGCTCGCGGAAGGCTTCCCGCGCCACCTTCGCCGCCGCCGGCGCCATACCGGCGATCTGCTTCAGCGAACTCGTGCCCATCCGCAGCAGTGACCGTGCGTTACGCGGCGGCTTGCCGCGCGGCACCTGACGCGAGCCCCACGGCGGCGGGCAGCTGCGGTCGTCCGGGTCGTCGGACAGCGTGCCCTGCAGGTGCCGCAACGCCGAAACACCGTCCATCAGCGCGTGGTGCACCTTGCTGTACATGGCGAACCGGCCGTCCTGCAGGCCTTCGACCAGGTGGATCTCCCAGAGCGGGCGGTGCCGGTCGAGCAGCGTGCTGTGCCAGCGCGACGTCAGCTCCAGCAGTTCGCGCACCCGGCCCGGGTACGGGAGCGCGGAATGCCGGAAGTGGTAGTCGAGGTCGAGGTCGTCGTCGCTCGCCCAGGCGGCGTAACCGAGCGTGTTCACGGGGCGGGCGACGCGCTGCCGGAACAGCTGCCGCACGTCGGTGTTCTTGACCAGGTCCTCACGCAGGCTGCGCAGCCAGGTGTGGTCGGCGCCCTCGGGAGTCTGGAACAGCTGCAGGCCGCCGACGTGCATCGGGTGCTCGCGGCTTTCCACCAGCAGGAACATCGAGTCGGTGAAGGGCATCAACGGCATCGGTGACCACCTTCCGTCCAGGGCGCTGGTGTGCCCAGGGTCATTGAGTCTACGCGTACTGCTACGGCCCGGAACACAATCTACGCTGAGGGAATGACCATCCCGACGGACCCGGAAACCGGCGAGTTCAAGCGGGCGCCGAACCGCTTCACGGCGCGGATCACGGCCGACGGCGCGGACGGCTGGCCCGCCGAGGCGGGCCGGTACCGGCTCGTCGTCAGCCGCGCGTGCCCGTGGGCCAGCCGCGCGCTGATCGTGCGCAGGCTGATGGGGCTGGAGGAAGCGCTGTCAGTCGCGATCGCCGACCCGATCCAGGACGAGCGGAGCTGGCGGTTCACCCTCGACCCCGGCGGCCGGGATCCCGTGCTGGGCATCGAGTTCCTCGGCGAGGCCTACCGTGCCGCCGACCCGGACTACGACGGCGGCATCAGCGTGCCCGCGATCGTCGACATCTCCAGCGGCAAGCTGGTCACCAACGACTACCCGCAGATCACCCTCGACCTGGACACGCAGTGGGGCGCCCACTACCGCGACGGCGCGCCGGACCTGTACCCCGAGGCGTTGCGCGACGAGATCGACGAGATCAACCGGGCGGTGCACCGCGACGTCAACGCCGGCGTGTACGAAGCGGGGTTCGCGACGAAGCAGTCCGCCTACGACGACGCGTACCGGCGGCTGTTCGCGCGGCTCGACGAGCTGTCCGAGCGCTTGGCGGGCCAGCGGTACCTGGTCGGGGACACGATCACCGAGGCCGACATCCGGCTGTTCACCACGCTCGTCCGCTTCGACGCGGTCTACCACGGCCACTTCAAGTGCAACCGGAACAAGCTGACCGAGATGCCGGTGCTGTGGGCGTACGCGCGGGATCTGTTCCAGACGCCCGGTTTCGGCGACACCGTGGACTTCGACCACATCAAGCGGCACTACTACCAGGTGCACGAGCAGGTCAACCCGACGCGGATCGTGCCGAATGGTCCGGACCTTTCCGGGTGGGCGCAGCCGCACGGGCGCGCCGACCTGGGCGGACGGCCCTTCGGCGACGGCACCCCGCCCGGGCCGCCGCCCCCGGACGAGGTCGCGCCCCCGCAGTGGTGACGGGGTGCCATACTCTGACGGCGTGACGAAGACCGGCGCCCAGCACCTCGTGGACGCGCTGCTCGAGCTCGGGGCCGAGGTCGCGTTCGGCCTCCCGGGCGTGCACAACCTGCCGATCTGGGAAGCGCTCGCGGACAGCCCGCTCCGGCTGATCGGCGTCCGGCACGAACAGACCGCCGGGTACGCCGCGGACGGGTACGCGCGGGCGACCGGCAAACTCGGCGTCGCGATCGTGACGACCGGACCGGGCGCGGCGAACACGATCGCCGCGGTCGGGGAGGCGATGGCGTCCGGCTCGCCGGTGCTGGTGATCGCCACCGACATCCCGGCGGGACTGCGGCGGCCGGGCATGGTGCGCGGTGTCCTGCACGAGACCAGCGACCAGGCCGCGTTGTTCGCGCCGGTGACGAAGGCGGCGTTCACCGTCGAGACGCCCGAGGACCTGGCGCCCACGGTCCTGCGCGCCGCCCGGCTGGCGTTGCGGCCGCAGAGCGGTCCGGTGTACGTCGGTGTTCCCACGGATTTCCTGCGGCACAACGGTTTCCGCGGCCCGGATCCGGAGCCGACCGAGGCGTTCCCGGCGCTGGCCGTGTCGGATCTCGACGCGGCGCGGCGCATGCTGGCGATGGCGTCGCGGCCGCTGATCTGGGCGGGCGGCGGCGCGGCCAGGGCCGGTGCGGGAGAGGTGATCGGGCAGCTGGCGGAGAAGCTGGCCGCACCGGTGATCACGACGTTCGCCGCGCGTGGTCTGCTGCCGCCCGCGCACCCGTGTGCCGCGCCGAACCCCGTGCACGCGCCGGAGGTGGGCGCGCTGTGGGACGAGGCCGACGTGGTGCTCGGCATCGGCACCGACTTCGACGGCTTGATGACGCAGAACTGGCTCATGCCCAAGCCGCCGAAGCTCATCGTGATCAACGTCGATCCCAAGGACGCGGCCAAGAACTACCCGCCCGACATCACCCTGGCCGGCGACGCGCGGGACGTGGTGCCCGAGCTGCTGCAGGGGTTGCCGGCGCGGCCCGGGCTCGCCGAGCTGACCGAGCGGCTGCAGCGGATCTCCGAGCAGGTGCGCCGCCGCATCCGCAGCGAGGAGCCGCAGGCCGCGGATTTCCTGCGCACCCTGGAAGAGACGCTGCCCGAGCGCGCGATGCTGGTGGCGGACATGTGCATCGCCGGTTACTGGGCGGGCGGCTTCCACCGCGTGCGCGCGCCGCACCGGTTCGCGTACCCGATGGGCTGGGGCACGCTCGGGTTCGGGTTCCCGGCCGCGCTGGGCGCGGCGGCCACCGGCGCGGGCCGGGTGGTGTGCGTCAGCGGCGACGGCGGTTTCCTGTACGGGTGCGGCGATCTGGCGACACTGGCGCAGGAGTCGCTGCCGGTGACGGTGATCATCGTCGACGACGGCGGGTACGGCATGCTCCGGTTCGACCAGGACCGGGAGGGCTTGCCGCACCGCGGGGTCAACCTGCACACGCCGGATTTCGTCGGACTGGCGCGGTCTTTCGGCGTGGACGCCGGGCGGGTGGAGGGTTTCGGCCGTGCTTTCCGGCGGCTGCTCGGCGAGTTCGTGCGCAGCGACGAGCCGAACGTCCTGGTGGTGCGTGCGTCGTTGAAGCCTCCCGTGAACACTTCGCCCCGGTGGTACCGGGCCATGCGGTCGCGTTGAGTCAAGCCGGATCCGGCAGGTTCGCCGCCGCGAGCTTGACCGGGTCGGTCACGACCGCGATGTCCACGATCCGCCCGTCGGCGACGGTGAACGCGATGATCGAGAGCGGTGCGCCGTCTTCGCTCCAGGCGACGAAGCCGGGGCGGCCGTTGACGAGCACCGCGCGGCCGCGCGCGGCCGCGGACAACCGCGCGCCGGCGGCGACCTTGGTGGCGCCGAGGACGACGACCGTGCCGTCGGGGGTTTCGGCGGTGAGCTTCACGTCGGGATCGAGCACGCGCAGCAACCCCTCGAAGTCGCCGCGATGGGCAGCCGCCTGGAACACCTCTCGTTGCTCCCGGCCCGAGGCCGTTGGCTGAGCGCTTGCCGGCACCTTCCGGCGCGCGCGGCTGGCGAGCATCTTGGTGGCGGCGGTGGATTTCCCGACGATGCGGCCGATCTCGTCGAACGGCACCGCGAACAGGTCGTGCAGCACGAACGCCAACCGCTCACCCGGCCGGAGCGACTCGAGTACGACAAGGAGCGCGAGCCCGACCGAGCCGGCGAGCGCCACGTCGTCCTCGGGCATGGCATCGTCGGCCGTCACGACGAGCTCCGGCAGCTCGCTGTGGTGTGTTTCGGTTCGACGTGCGCGCAGGAGGTCCAGGCTGAGGCGGCCGACGACCGTGGTCAGCCAGCCCGCCAGGTTCGCGATGGTGCCGGCGTCCTGGCGGGACAGCCGCAACCAGGCTTCCTGGAGCACGTCCTCGGCGTCGGCGTGGGAGCCGAGCACGCGGTAGGCGATCGCGCGCAGCCGGTCGCGCTGGGCCTCGAAGGCCTCGGTCACCGGGTCGGGTCGGTTGTCGGTCATCATCAGCCGTTCCAGGGTCGCGGCTGCCGCAGCGAGATCCGGTTGCAGTCCGGATCCAACGCCTCGATCCGGACGCCGAACGGGTAGTCCTGCGGCTCGGGTTCGTCGAACGTCACGCCGCGGCGGCGGAGCACCTCGAAGTCCTTCCGCAGGTCGTCCGATTCGAGGACGAGCGGCCCCGGCGGGCCACCCGGGTTGTCCGGCGGCCGCGGGGTGCGACCACAGGATGATCTTGACCGCGCTGCCGGGCACGCCCACGGTGAGGAAGCGCCCGTCCGGGCCCGGGTAGTCGACGCCCCGCTCCAGGCCCAGTTTCTCCGTGTAGAACTCCAGCGCGCGATTCTGGTCGGTCACGTAGACCGTCGCGTACATGGGGTTCGTCAGCACCCTGTTCTCCACCTCGTCCTCGTCCGACGACCTCGGTTTCGGGTCGGCACTGGTATGACGGGTGGCGACGGGTAGAGGTAACAGGCGCGATGACCAGGCAGCACGCCGCCGGCCGCCGCTGCTGGGGAGGCGTGGGCGGGCGCGGGCAGTCGCGGGCGGGCCAGTGCTGTGGGTGGTGCGTCGAGTCGCCTGCGGTCGGTGCCTCCCGGTGGCAGCAACCGGCGGGCCAGTGCCGTGGGTGGTTCGGCGGCTGGCCGTCTGTCACCGGCTGCGTGCCGGTGGCAGCAGCCGCGCTGGATCTGGCGTGGGTGTGTCGGCCGCTGGGATCAGTCGTTCCGGACCATCACCTTTCCGGTCGCCCGGTTCGTCGATGATCTGCTCCAGCCGGAATACACCGGTCGAGGTTCGGCTGGCGTTGAAGAGGCACATGCGGGCCAGTGCCGTGCGCAGCCTGCCGTCGGTGCCTCCCGGTGGCAGCAACCGGCGGACCAGTGCCGTGGGTGGTTCGGCGGCTGGTCGTCTGTCACCGGCTGCGTGCCGGTGGCAGCAACCGCGCTGGATCTGGCGTGGGTTTGTCGGCCGCTGGGATCAGCCGTTCCGGACCACCACCTTTCCGGTGGCCTGGTTGGTCTCCATGTAGGTGTGGGCCTCGACGATCTGCTCCAGCCGGAACACCCGGTCGAGGTTCGGCTGGTACGCGCCGCTCGCCACGCCGTCGACGATCGCCTGCAGCGCGCCGCCGCCGGCTGTGCCCCGGATGTCGTTGCTCTGGAAGGCCGTCAGCTTCGTGCTGGACGGAATCACCGCCACCGGTTGGAAGTCCGGGATCGCCCACTTGCCGCTCAGCATGCCCGTCACGCACACCGTGCCGCCGCGCCTGACCAGCCGCAGCGACTCCGGCACCGTTGGCGCTCCGACCAGGTCCAGCACGAAGTCCGGACCGTCCGGGCACAATGCGCGGACGTCGGCGCCGATGTCCCCGCCGTCCACCACCACGTGCGACGCGCCCGCCTTCTCCAGCGCCGCCACCTTGTCCCGGTTCCGAGTCGTCACGATGGTCACCAGCCCCCGTTCCCGCGCCAGCGACAGCATCGCCATCCCCACCGACGACGTCCCGCCGCGGATCAGCAGGCTCTGCCCCGGCGACACCGGCCCGAACGCCTCCAGCGACCCCCATGCGGTCAGGTACGTCTCCGGCAGCGCGGCGAAGACCTCCCACGGCAGATCGGTCTCCACCGGGATCAGCAGATCGTCCGGCAGCAGCGCGTACTCCGCGTACCCGCCGTCAAACTCCCGGCCCATCTCGCCCATCACCGCGGCCACCTTGGTGCCCGGCGCGAGCCGTGCGGACTCCGCGACCACGCCGACGCACTCGATGCCCAGCACCCGGGGGAACCGCACGTTCGGCGAATGCCCCTGCCGGGTCATCAGCTCCGACCGGTTCAGCCCGAACCCCTCGACCCGCACCAGGGTCCAGCCGCCCCGCACCTCGGGCACCGGAACTTCCCGCACCCGCAACACTTCCGGCCCGCCCGGGCCGTCCACCACAACCGCTCGCATCTCCGCCCCCTTCCGGACACCGCGAACACTAGCGAGGGGGTACGACAATTCCGGGGGCGTCAGCGGCGGACTGTCACCCGGGTGGGTTCGCCGTGTGGAACGGGATGAGCAATGGGGTGAGTGGTTCACGGTGGTCACGCGGCCACGCGGCAGGGGCAGGTCGAGGCGACCGGGGCAGGGGCTGGGTGCGCGGGCGGTCGGCAGTGTCAGTCTTCGCCGGGGGGAGGTTTTTGCTGGGGTTGGGCGGTCGCGTGAGCGTGCGGTGTGGTGCGCGCGGTGTGACACGGCGGCGTGACCGGTCCACGGGCTTGGGCGTGCTCGCCCGGCCGGTCGGCGGTGCCAGTCTTAGCCGGGAGGTTTTTGCTGAAGTGGGCAGCCGCCCGGGAACCTCAGTCTTCGCCGCGCGAGACTTGTGCCGGGATCGGGCGGTCGCGCAGGGCGGCGGCCACCGCGTAGAGGTTCTTCGCCATCAGGCCCGCCACCTGATGCACGTACTGGTGCCCGTGGTCGGTGTCGCTGTAGCTCGGGCCCGGTCCGGGGCCCATGTTCCAGTACACCCAGGCCTGCCCGGGGATGGTGAAGCCGATGTCGCCGAGCGCGCCGTTGATCTCGCTGATCACGTGGTGCGCGCCGTCCTCGTTGCCGGTCACGACCACGCCCGCCACGCGGTTGTATGCAACCGGTGTACCGTCGTCGCCCGTCTCGGACAGCATCGCGTCCATGCGTTCGATCGCCCGCTGCGCGACCGACGAGGGGTGCCCGACCCACGTGGGTGACGCCATTATGAGGATCTCCGAGTTCAGGATCTCCTCGCGGATTCCGGGCCACTCGTCGCCGTCGCCCATGTCGCTGCTGACACCCGGTTTGATGTCGTGGTCGACCAGCCGGATGGTCCGCACGTCGGCGCCGAGTTCGCGCAGGCCTGCCGCCACGACCTCGGCCAGCGCGTCGGTGTTCGACGGCTCCGGCGAGGGCTTCAACGTGCAGTTCAGGATGGTCGCGCGCATGGTGACGGGCTTCCCGTCGGGTCGATCCCCGAAACAGGGCGAGTGACGGCCCGATCGGTGGGTAGCCCCCGGGGCGACCGAGAGACAACAGGAAGGAGCAGGACATGGCTGCCCCGAACCCGATCCAGATGCAGAAGTTCCTGTCCGGCGTCGACTACCCGTGCACGCGGGACAAGCTGGTCGACCACGCGCAGAGCCAGGGCGCGCCGGACGACGTGCTGGACCACCTCCGCAAGCTGCCGGACCGCGAGTACGACGGCCCGAACGCGGTGAGCGCCGAATTCTCGCGCTCCTGACCCGAGACCGACGCGCGGCGCCGTGAACAGGCACGGCGCCGCGGTGGCGTCAGAACGCGTTCAGGTGCTCCAGGATCATCGCCGTCAGCACCTCCGGAACCTCCTCCGGGATCCAGTGTGTGACGTCCTCCAGCATCTGGAACGTGTACGGCCCGGTCACCCAGTTCTCGGTGTCCAGCGCCGCCGTCGAGCCGAGGGCGACGTCCTCCGTGCTCCACACGTACAGCGTCGGCACCGACACCTTGTCGATGGTCGCCCGCGGGCGGTTGGCCCGGTACCAGTTGAGCGCCGCGGTCAGCGCGCCCGGCTCGGACAACCGCCGGATGTACTCGTCGACCCGGCTCTGGGGCACCTTCCACTCGAACATGCGCCGCAGTGCCTCGGCGTTGTTCGCGAGCATCTGCCGTTCCGTGGAACTGGACCGCCAGTCACGCATGTACTGCGACCGCATCTGCTGGTCCTCGTCCGTGCGCACGGCCTGGCCCAGCGCGCCGGGGTGCGGCGTCGACACCGCCGTCAGGGTCCGCAGCCGCTCCGGGTGCTCCGACGCCGTCCACCACGCGACGGCGCCGCCCCAGTCGTGCCCCACCAGGTCGAACCGCGACCACTCCAGTGCGTCGGCGATTGCCAGCACGTCCCCGACCAGCTCGTCCATGCCGTAGGAGGCCGCCTGCTCCGGCCGCACCCCCGGCGAGTAGCCGCGCTGGTCCGGCGCCACCGCGCGGAACCCCCGGTCGCCCAGCACCGCGACCTGGTACTCCCAGGAGATCGCCGCCTCCGGGAAGCCATGCAGCAGCAGCACGGGCCTGCCGCCGGCGGGCCCGGCCGCGATCGCGTCGAACGTGCCGGCCGCGGTCGGGATGCTCAGGTAATCCATCACGCCCGGAACCTTACGGCCTGCCACCGACAGTTCAGTCCGCCATCCCGTGCCCGGCCAGGAACTTCCGCACCCGTTCGGGCGACGCGAGGATGTCCCACTGGCGGTCCGGGTGGCTGAAGTTGTCGGTGAAGGTGTCCGCCACCGCCTGGTTCGCCGACATCGCGCCGAGCAGCTGCAGCAGGTGCGGGGCGGGCGGCACGCGGACCATCAGGTTGGTCCAGTCCGCCGTCGCGTGCACGACGTTCTCCCGCCGAAGCGCCACTTTCCGGCAGAACCGCTCGTCGAAGTTCTGGTCCTCCAGGATGGTCCGGCCCAGCTCCCACGCCGAGTACGACGCGCAGTTCGCGCCCTGGCCGACCACCGGGTCCACCACGGCGTGCGCGTCGCCGAGCGCGACGACGTACTTGCCGTTGGGCAGCCGCGTGTAGTCCTCCCGCACCGACGGCAGGACCCCGCCCTGCAGCAGGTCCTGCGGCCCGGTGAGCCGGAACTTCGCCGGATCGATCCGCTCGAACGTCCGCGGGTGGTGCTGCCGCGTCTTCTCCAGCACCAGCTTCTCGAAGGCGGCCGGGTCGTCGTCGTAGCGCGCCTCGGCCAGCACCTCGGTGTCACCGCCGGGGATGTTCTCGAACAGCAGCGCGGTGACGTGACCGGCGAAGGAGAAGATCGGGATCTCCAGCAGCTCGCCGTTGCCGGGCGAAATGCTCATCGTGACGCCACGCGGTTCGGAGTGCGCGATGCCCTCGTAAAGCCCGACGCACAGCTTGCGCTGCGGGCTGTCGTAGGGCGATTTGTCCGCCCGGCGCGGGAACATCGCGCTCAGGCTGCCCCGCCCGGAAGCCACGACGACCAGGTCGTGGCGGTCGGACAGCTCCGCCACGTCCGCCGGCCCGACCGGTCGCACCTGGAAGTCGCCGCCGCGGTCGGTGAAGTCCGTCAGGATCCGCGGCAGGTAGATGCGGTAGTCCAGCGCGCGGGACGGCGCGGTGAAGAAACCGGGGAACGACAACGGGTCCGGCAGTCCGATGTAGTGGTGGTGGCCGAAGTAGAAGTACTCCTCGGCGTCCCAGTGGTCGATGCCGAGCAACCGCTCGCGCGCGACCGTCGTGTGGTGGTGCGCGACGCTGTTCGGCAGGCGGCCGCCCGCCAGTTGCTCCGCGGTCCGGTCGCTGTAGATGGTGACCGGGACGTCGTGCTGCCGCAGTTGCAGGCCCAAGTGCAGGCCGGCGATCCCGGCGCCGACGATGCCGATTCCCGCCATTGAGAACTCTCCTCGTTCAGTGCAGTGCGCGATAGGAACCGGTGAAGAAGACCAGCGGTTCGGCGTCCGAATAGGACAGACGGGTCACGCGGCCGAGGAACAGCAGGTGGTCCCCGGCCGGGTGCACCTCGACGACGTCGCAGCCGATGTGGCTCAGCGCGCCGTCCAGGAAGGCGAACCCGTCGCGGTGGTGGAACTCCGGGCGCAGCCCGGGGACCGGCTGCCCGGCGAAGTGCCGCGAGTGGTCCTGCTGGTCGCCGGCGAGCACGCTGACCGCGTAGCGCCCGGTGCGGCGCAGCAGGCCGGCCATCCGCGACCGGCGCCCGAGCGACACCAGGACCAGCGGCGGCTCCAGCGAGACCGACAGGAAGCCGTTGGCGGTCATGCCGTGCACGTGCTCGCCGTCGACCGTGGTGACCACCGTGACGCCGCTGGTGAACCGCCCCATGGTGCGGCGGAAGTGCGCCGGGTCGACGGCCGGGTGGTCATCGAGCGACGTCTCGGGCACGACGAAGCCTCCCCAGGCAGCTCTGATATCGAGCGTTGATCGGTGTTCTGAGCTCGATATGCGAGCAGCCTAGCGTGTTAGAGTGACGCGGGCAACGAAGGGGAGCGGGGTGGAGACCAAGCCGGGCGTTCGCGCGCAGACGCTGGACCGGGCGCTCGACGTGCTGGACGTCCTCGCCGACGGGCAGCCCCGCACGAGCCACCAGATCGCCGATGCGGCCGGGTTGCACCGCTCGATCGTCTACCGCATCCTGCGCACGCTGGAGGACCGCCAGCTGGCGCGGCGCACCGCGGAAGGCCGCTACACGCTGGGGCTCGGGCTGCTCGTCCTGTCGCGGACCGTCCTCGGCGACGCCCAGGCCCGCCTGCACGAGGTGCTCGGCGAGCTGGCCGACACCGTGGGCGCGACGGCGTTCTTCGCGGTGCCACGAGGTGGTCAGGTCGTCGCCGTGGTGACGGCCGAACCGGACCGTCGCCGCGCCGCCGTCGCCTACCAGCCGTGGACGCGGGCGCCGCTGGACCGCGGGGCGTGCGGCCTGGCCATCCAGTCCACGGGTCCCGCACATCCGGACGAGCGTCCTGAGGTCGGCTGGGCGCGGCAGACCGGGTACGTCCGCACGGTCGGCGAGATCCACGCCGGGCTCACCGAGATCGCCGCGCCCGTCCGGCTCGCGCACGGCGCCACGGGCAGCGTCGCCGTGGTGTTCGTGCCGGGCGACGTGGACGAGGACCGGGCAGCCGAAGCGGTGCGGCGCACGGCGATCCGGCTGACGCAGCCGGAGTCCGAGGTCTGGGAGCTGTAGTTGACCTCCAGTCCGCTGGAGGTTCTACGGTCGGCTCGTGATCAAGGATTACCGCGACGAAGTGGTGGCCGCCCAGCCCATCGGGGCGTGGAGCGGCGAGGCGTACCGGTTGGTCGTCGGTGCGCTGCGGGAGGACCTCGTCGCCCGGGGTTGGATGACGGAGGCGGACGGCCTGACCCTCACCGAATCCGGCGAGGCCGGGCGCCTGCGGGCCCGCGACCGCAACGCGCGCGTCCACGAGCGGATGCACGAGGGAGAGGACCCCGCCGACTTCGTGACGACGATCAACGTCCTGCGGCGGATGGTCGCGAACCTCGGCGGCGACGGGAACCTGCCGGACTAGGCCGCTTCTTCCTCGCTCACCAGCGTGTCCCAGTGGCGCTGCGCGACCGGCCGCCATTCCACGTGCCTGCGGTGGAACAGTTCGGCCGCCTTGGCGCCACTCCAGCCGTCGGGCAGCAGGCGGCCCGGCAGGCGCGGGTCGAGGAACGGGAAGCGCCGCCACTCGTGCACCAGGCGGGTCTGCGCGTGCAGCACCGCCTCGCCCGACTCGGGCGCCAGCGCAGCGAACTCGTCGATGAAGTCCTCGTAGCGCTCCTCCAGCGCCGTCAGGTCCCACGCCCGCGCGACCATCGCGTCCTCGTCGCCGATCCGGCCGTACGACGCGACGAACGACATCGCCTCCGCGTCCAGACCCAGCTCACGCACGATGGAGTTCGCCTCGTCCTGGCGGCTCGGGTCGGGGCAGATCCACACGCCGGGCGTCGGCGACCCGAACCCGGCCCAGGTCAGCCGCGTGCGCAGGCTGTGCCGCAGGTCCCGCTTCGTCTCGGGCACCGACACCAGCAGCATCAGCCACGTGCCGTCCCACGGGGTGTCCGCGCGGCCGAAGCCGTAGATGCGCTCGGCGCCCTCGGTCAGCAGCCGCCGTCCCGGCGCGGTCAGCGACCAGCGCACGCGCCGGCCCTGCCGCTGCGACACCAGCCAGCCCTCGGCCGCGGTGCGGGCCAGGGCCTGGCGGGCCGACTTCTCCTCGACACCGAACATGCCGAGCACGTCGACGAGGGTGGAGGTCCACACCGGGCGGTCGCGGGGCAGCACGAACTCGCCGAGCACGGTCATCAGCACCGACCGCGCGCTCGTGTGGCTGACCTCGCGCCGCCTGCTCACGGTGGGGCGGGCCGTGGTGTCCGCGATCGCGCTCACCTCCCCGCACAAGCTGACCTCGACGCCATTGGCGTTGCTCAGGTTAGCCCACCCGGCACAGTTCGCCGTGCGCGGTAGGTCAATGGAGGAAATACGACAGGTCCTGCACCAAATCCCATTCGGCGCGGCGGGCCTCCGGTGGGCCCGTCCACGGTTCGTGAATGATCTGCTCGTCACGGGCGCATTGCCCGCAAAGCGGGTGGCCCTGCGCGTCGAAACACCATTCCTCGTCGGCGGGGGTCTGCTCGTGGGGAACGAGGCAGCCGAAGCAGCTGTCCGCGGGGCGAAAATCGATGTGCGTTGTCATGATCGCATCCCGTCGCTCGCAGTTGCACCATGGTAGGCACGGGCCGGAGCGGTCACGAAGCATCGTCATCCGAATGTAGCAAACGGTTGTCTCGGCTGCTGAAACTCCGTTGAACCTTTTATTGACGGGTGCGGTTCACAGGCGTCGGAAACGCGGAGAAATTGACTTCGACCGGCCGGGAATCGGGATCCCCGGATGCGCGTTCCGGAAAACGCTTGATCAATTCTCGCACGGATGCGGTGAGTTCCGCCAGCTCGTGCGGAGTCAGGTGCAGGACGGCCGAGAAGCTTTGATCGTCCGGGTCCGGGGATTGCGCGGAATCCCAGCGCAGCCGCCACGGCTTGATTCGCCCCCGGCCGCGCGGCGCCTCTTCGATCAGGCCTGCCCGCGCGAGCTGCCGCAGGTGGAACGAGCACAGGCCGGAGCTGTACCCGAGGCGGCGGGCGGCCTCGTTCGCGGTGACGGTGCCCAGCTCGGCGAGCAGGTCCAGAAGCGCGACGCGGACGGGGTGGTCGGGCAGCTTCGACTCGGGCCGGTTCTCCACTTTGCAAAGTGTGCTACTTTGCAAAGTGCTTTGCAAGGAGGGGCGCATGGCCGTCTACGTTCAGGGGCAGCCGGTCGGCGACTGCCCGCGGGTGCTGCCGGAAGCCCGACGCGGGACGCCGCGGCGGATCACCGAGATCGGCGAGGAGATCCTGGCGCGACCGTGCCGCGCGGCGGCGGAGTTCGGCACGCCGGAGCTGTCTGCCCTGATCGACGACATGTTCGCCACGCTGTACGTGGCCGAAGGCGCCGGCCTTGCGGCCAACCAGGTGGGCGTCGACCTGCGACTGTTCGTGTGGGACTGCTGGGACGAGTACGGCGACCGGCACATCGGTCACATCCTCAACCCGGTGCTCGACGAGGAGCCCGTCGACAGCAGGCGGCTGATCGAGGCGCCGGAGGGCTGCCTGTCCGTGCCCGGCCCGTACGCGAAGCTGCCGCGCGCCGACCACGCCGTCGTGCGCGGGGTCGACCAGGACGGGCAGCCGCTGGTCGTCGAGGGCCGGGGTTACTTCGCGCGGTGCCTGCAGCACGAGACCGACCACCTCGGCGGCGGCCTCTACGTGGACCGGTTGCCGTTTCGCAAGCGCAAGTCGGTGCTGCACGACATGGCCAAGTCGCGCGACGAGGTCCTGGCCCGCCGCGCCGAGCTGGCGGACGAGCTCAGGCGATCTCGCACGCCAGAAGGTCGCTGAGATCCGCGCCGGGCCGCAACTCGGCGGGCTCGGAACCGCGGCGGAACAGGCGGGCGCCGGCGTCGTCGCCGCCCAGCGTGAGGGACCGGTCTTCGCGGCGCAGCCAGGTGCCTTCGCGCATCCCCAGCACCGGCACGTCGTTCTCCTCGAGGAACTGCTCGATGCGCTCCTCGCGGGTCTCACCCATGTGCGTGGATCCCGGCTGCGGGTCGAGGTAGTGCGGGTTGATCTGGAACGGCACGAACCCGGCCGCGTCGAACGCCGGCGGCTGCACGATCGGCATGTCGTTGGTGGTGCGGATGGTGGGGCAGGCGACGTTCGTGCCCGCGCTCGATCCGATGTAGACGGTGCCGTGCGCGACGCGGTCGCGGATGGGGGCGAGCAGTTCGCGGCGGTAGAGTTCGCGCAGGAGCCGGAACGTGTTGCCGCCACCGGTGAACACGGCCTGCGCGGAGTTCAGCAACCTGATCGGATCGTCCTGGTGGGCGCCGGCGACCTCGATGCCGAACGGGGCCAACGCCTTGGCGACGATCGCCGTGTACCCGTCGTGGTCGGCCAGCGCGAACGGCACGAACACCAGGCGGCGCACGTCCTGGAGCACTTCGCCCAGCGCGTCGGTCGCGTGCTCCAGGTATCCGCGTCCGGGCGCGGTCGAGTTGGACAGCAGCAGCAGACGCATCGATGATCCTTTCCGGCGCTCGATCCCCGAATGCCTATCACGGGCGGTGCGTGGAGTTGCGCCGGAAGTGAGCCCGGCCACTACGCTGGCGGACATGGCAGGTGACGTGCTCCCCGACCCGTCCAGCCCGTTCGGGCAGCGGGTGCGCGAACGGCTCGAGCACGAGCGGGTCGTCTGGCTCACGACGACCGGCCCCGACGGCACCCCGCAGCCCAACCCGGTGTGGTTCGTGTGGGACGACGGCGGGTTCCTGGTCTACAACCTCGCGCACGCCAAACGGCTGTCCCACATCCGCGACCGGCCGCAGGTGACGCTCCACTTCAACAGCGACGAGCAGGGCGGGGACGTCGTGGTGTTCCGCGGCCTGGCCCACCCGGCCGACACGCTGCCCCCGGCCCACGAGAACGCCGCGTACGTGGCGAAATACCGGGAGGCGATGGAGTCGGTCAGCGGCAGCCTGGAGGAGTTCTCGAAGACGTATCCGCAGGTACTGCGCGTGCAGGTGAACGCGGTACGCGGATATTGAGGTCTGTGAACACAAGGTAGCTGGGTGGTCATCCCGTCGCCTGACACGTGACGATCACCTTGAGCCAGGGCCGCAACCTGCGCTGCCAACCGGCGGCCGAACATGCCAACCTTGCGGCCCTGGCTCAAGGTGATATGCACAAACCGGAAGGCGGCCGCTGACGGCGGATCCC
>NZ_JBEXTX010000081.1:0-36643 GCF_040614175.1 Amycolatopsis sp. NPDC006131 | reverse complement strand
CGGAAGCCACCCAACGGGGCAAGAACCCATCAGCCACACCCCATCGCCCTGGGCATCCAGAACATCCCGTCCTGAACATCAACAATCTTATGGAGGGACCCATGGTCGAGGTGACGATCATCGGCGGCGGGATCGGCGGGCTCACGGCCGCCATCGCCGCGGCGGAAGGCGGCGCGCGCGTCGTGCTGCACGAAGCGCACCGCGAACTCGGCGGCCGCGGGCGCACCGCCGCGCCGCCCTACCGCGTCAACGAGGGGCCGCACGCGTTCTACCGGGGCGGCCCGCACTGGAAGTGGCTCGACCGGCGCAAGCTGCTCCGCCCGCTCGCGCCCATCCCGCCCGCCGAGGGGCTGCGGCTGCGCTACCACCACGAGGGCCGGCTGCGGCGGCTGCCACCGCTGGGGATGCTCCGGCAGGTGCTGCGCCGGGAAGCGCCGTCCGACCAGGACTTCGTCACCTGGGCGAGCGCGCTGGCCGATGAGCGGACCGTCCGGGTCGCCGCGAACTACGTGGCCGTGGCGACGTTCCACCACGACCCCGGGTCGCTGTCGGCCGCTTTCACCCAGGAGCGGCTGCACCGGGCCGGGAAGTTCCCGCCCGAAGCGCACTACGCTCGCGGCGGCTGGGGCGCGGTCCTGGACCGGATGGGCGCGCTGGCGGCCGAGCTCGGCGTGAAGATCGAAACCGGATCACGCGTCGACACCCTGCCCACCGGCGGCCCGGTGATCGTGGCGACCTCGCTCGACGCCGCCCGCACCCTGCTCGGCGACGACGGCCTGCGCTGGCCGAGCGGGCGGACGACGCTGGTCGACGTGGCGCTCCGGACCCGGCGGGCGACGCGTTCGCGGTGTCGGACCTGGACGCGCCGGGCTGGGTGGAACGGTTCACCGCGCAGGACCGCACGCTCGCCCCCGAGGGGGAGCAGCTGGTCCAGGCGCAGATCCCGATCGCGCCCGGCGAGGGCAAGTCCGACGGGCTCGCGCGGGCGCACCACCTGCTCGACCTCGGCTACCCCGGCTGGCGCGAGCGGACCACCTGGACGCGCACCGCCGTGGCCGCGGGCCGCACCGGCGCGGTCGACCCGCCGGGGACGAGCTGGCGCGACCGGCCCGCGATCGCGCGCGGCGACGGGGTGTTCCTGGTGGGGGACCAGGTCGCGGCGCCGGGGGTGCTCAGCGAGGTGTCGTTCACCAGCGCGTTGCGGGCGGTGCGGCTGGCGCTGGGGGAGTGAGGGTCAGAACTCGTCGCCGGTGGACAGTTCCTTCTCGAACGCGTCCGCCTGCGCGACGACCGACAGCAGCGGCCGCTCGAACTCCTCCCGCAGGTGCAGCGACGTCAGCGGCACGGTGTGCTTGATGAGCGCCACCCCGTCCACGATCGCGGCGCCGCCGACCGACGAGCCGCCGGCCAGTTCGAGCAGGCGGCGCAGGTCGATCTTGTCGGCCCAGCCGACGGCCGAGGAGATCTCGGCCCACTCGGCGCCGTCGACGTCGGGCAGGTGGTGCACGGTGACCTGCTGGGTGCGGCCGCCGTCGGTGTCCAGGCGGAAGCGCAGCCAGTGCTCGCTCTCCTCCAGCACCTCGTACCGGATGCGTACGTAGTTGATGACGTCCGTCCAGATGGTCACGGGCGTCAGCTTAGCCAGAAGGCTCAGCTCTTGTGTGCGCGCGCCGCGGCGAAGCAGTAGATGCCGAACGCCGCCAGCCCGATCGCCACCACGGCCAGCAGCACGACGCCGTAGGGCTGGGCCGCGAGCGTGCGGAGCGCTTTGTCGACCCCGCCCGCCTGGCCGGCGTCCGAGCGCAGCGCGGCGTACCCGAGCAGGCCGCCGATGATCGCGTACACCACGCCCTTGGCGACGTAGCCCGCCGAGCCGAGCCACTCGACCCACTTGCGGGTGCCCGTCGGCAGGTCCGGCAGGTCCAGGTCCTTGAGGAAGCTGCGCTTGAACCCCTTGACCGCCGCGGCGACGCCGACCGCGACCACCGCCGCCCCGGCGACCGCGACGAGCGCCTGCCCGGCGGGCAGCTGGAGCAGCCGCGCGGTGAACTCCTGCTGCGGCTGGTTGCCGCCGGCCGAGCCGCTGCCGGTGGCGAGCCGGATCGCGGTGTAGGCCAGCGCCAGGACCACCACACCCCGCGCCGCGGACCCGGCGCGCTTGCGCATCCGCTTGCCCCGCTTGGGCACCCACGTGTAGCCGCGGGCGGCCATCATGAACTGCCACACCCCGAACGCGATCAGCCCGATCGCGAGCACCCACAGCACCACCTGGCCGGCCGCGGTGGACCCGACCTCCTGCAGTGCGCCCTTCTGGTCGGCCTCCTTGCCACCGTCCCCCGCCGCGACGCGGATCGCCAGGTAGGCGACCACCAGGTGGACCAGACCCCAGCAGACCATGCCCGCGCGCCCGGCGGCCTGTGCCGCGGAACGGCCTCTCACCCGCGTAGCCAAACCGGCGTTGCTCGTCATCCGGGTGCACCTCCTCATCGCTCGATCGGGTGTACCCCGGAGGTGTCGCGGTTAAGCCGGGCGCAACACCGCGAGGGCGGCGGCGAGCGCGAACGCGCCGGGGACGAGCAGACCGAGCGTGCCGCCGTTGAAGACGATCCCGGTGGTCAGGACCGCCACGGCCGCGACCGCCGAAATCTTGGAGCGCGTGTACCAGGCCAGCACGCCCAGCCCGAGCGCGGCGGTGACCGGGTCGACGGCCTCGACCGATCCGCCGAACAGGTACGCGGCGAGCGTGAGGCACACCAGGCACGCGCCGGTCGCGACGCGCCGGCCCGGCCCGAGGCGGAACCCGGCCCACACACCGGCCACGGCGCCGAGCACGGCCAGCGGGGCGCCGAGCGCGGTGGTCAGGAACTGCGCGTCGGTGACCTTGGCCAGCGCGGTGACCGCGGCGCTGAGCAGGATCACCGCGGCCCCGGCGAGGAGGACCACCGCGGCGCGCAGCGGCGGGACCTCGCGGCGGACGGTGAACCACCCGAGCGCCCAGGAACGCCAGAGCGACGACCACCTGCCACGGCGCGCCCCACTCCCACACCGGCTCCGGCTGGTAGGAGGCGTAGCCGTAGAGGGTCTGCACCAGCGGATCGTCGTGGATCGGCGCGTAGGCGAACCAGGCGCTTTGTTCGGTGAGCTCCCACGCGGTGGCGCCGAGCAGCAGGAAACCCAGCAGCGCCAACGGAAACCACGCTGATCGTCGATCCCCAGTCATGCGGCCGCAGGCTACCCGCCCGCGGGACGAGAACCCTGGCGGCCTCTGGAGGGACGCGGCGGCCCAGGTGATCAGCGGGGGCGGCGCGGGTGGCCCGGAATCGGGCTGCCGCGGTGCGTTCCGGCGGGTGGCTACTCCGCTGGCACCCCGAGCACCTCGAGAAAGGCGGCGGCCGCCGGGGTGAGGCCGGCTGTGCTCCAGACCAGGTGCTCGACCCGGCCGGGCGCGTCGGTGACCGGCACCGTCGCCACGCCGGACAACTGCGGCGCGTACGTCGACGGCAGCATCGCCACCCCGAGGCCCTCCCGGATCAGCCCGGCCATCAGCTCGGCCGTCGTCACCTCGAACGCCACCTCGCGGTGCAGACCGGCCGCGGCGAAGGCCTGGTCCGACTGGGCCCGACCCGGCGTGCCCGCCGTGAAGTCGACGAACTGCTCCGCCGCGAGCGTGGCCAGATCCACCGACGACCGCCCCGCCAGAGGGTGCCCGGGCGCGACCACCGCGACGTGCCGGTCCCGCGCCAGCTCGTGTCCCCGCACGCCCTCGGGCCGCGCTGTGACGGGCAGGCCGAGGAACGCCAGGTCCAGCGCGCCCTGCCGGACCTGCTCGACCAGTTCGTGGCTCGCCGCCATCCGCAGGCCGACCCGCACCTGCGGGTACCGCCGCCGGAACTCGCGCAGTGCGGCAGGCAGGTCGACCGCCGCGACCGTCGGGATCACCCCGAGGCTCAGCCGCCCGCGCACCTCGCCCACCGCGGCCGCCACCTCCGCCGCCGCCCGCTCGGCGAAGTCCAGGCACTGCCGCGCCGCGGGCAGGAACGCCGCGCCCGCCGCGGTCAGCCGCACCCGGCGGCTGGTGCGGTCGAACAAGCGCGCGCCCAGCTCTCGCTCCAGGCGGGCGATCTGGTGGCTGAGCGCCGACTGCACCACGAGGCACCGCTGCGCGGCACGGGTGAAGCTGCCCGTCTCGGCCACCGCGACGACGTAGCGCATCTGCTGGAGTTCCACCCATCCATCGTGCATCACGATGGATCACTTGACGAACATGTGTTGGACTCATCGATCGCGGACGCCAAGACTGGAACCGTGAAACTCCGCGACACCGCACTCGCCGCCTTCGCGCCCGTGGTCTGGGGCTCGACCTACGTCGTCACCACCGAACTGCTGCCGCCCGCGCACCCGATGTTCGCGGGCCTGCTCCGGGCGCTGCCCGCGGGCCTGATCGCCCTCGCCGTCACCCGGACGCTGCCGCGCGGCGCCTGGTGGTGGAAGGCCGTCGCGCTCGGCGTGCTCAACATCGGCCTGTTCTTCCCGCTGCTGTTCGTCGCCGCCGAACGGCTCCCCGGGGGCGTCGCGGCGACCCTGGGCGCCACGCAGCCGCTGGTCGTGGCCGTGCTCGCCGTCGCGGTGCTGCGGGAAAGCCCGTTGGCGTGGCGGTTCGCGTGGGGCGTGACCGGCGTCGTCGGGGTGGGCCTGGTCGTGCTCGGCCCGGCCGCCGGCTTCGACGCGGCCGGGATCCTGGCCGGGCTGGGCGGCGCGGCGACCATGGCGCTGGGCGTCACGCTCACCAAGAAGTGGGGCCGCCCCGCCGGGGCCGGTCCGACCGCGTTCGCCGCGTGGCAGCTGACCGCGGGCGGGCTGTTCCTGGTGCCGGTGACGTTCCTGGTCGAGGGCGCGCCACCCGCGGTCGACCTGCCCGCCGTGCTCGGCTACGTGTGGCTCGGGCTCGTCGGCGGGCTGCTGGCGTACGTGCTGTGGTTCCGCGGGATCACCCGGCTGCCGGTGACCTCGGTCGCGGTGCTCGGCCTGCTGTCGCCGATGGTCGCCGCGCTGCTCGGCGTCGTCGTGCTGGGGCAGACGCTCGGGCCGGTCCAGCTCACCGGGTTCGCGCTCGCCCTAGCGGCCATCGTCGCCGGGCAGCGTTCCGGAGTGCAGATCCGCCAGCACGGCCGCGGCGGCGCGGCGACCGGACACCAGCGCGCCCTGGATGGAGCTGGTGTCCCGGTGGTCACCGCACACGTAGCGGCCCGGCGCGAGCCGAACCGGCTGCCGTAGCGGGTGGCCGGCCGGCATGACCGGCAGCGCCCGCGCGATCGCGTAGGTCTCCACCAGCTCCCAGTCCGTGGTCGTCGTGTCGTAGACCTGCGCGAGCGTGGTCCGCACGTGCGGCTCCAGCTCGTTGCCGGTGTCGCAGCGTTCCGGCACCGACGCGGCGACCAGCGTCTGCCCCGGCGGCGCGTACCCCGGCGCGACCGCGCTGATCACCGCCGTGTTGAGCAGCAGTTCGCCGCTGTCGGTGAGCAACGTCGGCTGCCGCAGCGGCGGGCGGCCGCTCGTCCGGTAGTAGTAGGTCGTCACCGCGTGCCAGTCCGGCTCGGGCACGCCCAGCAGGGCCTCGGGCGCGGCCACCACGACCGCCCGCGCCCGCACCTCGCCGCGGTCGGTCGTGACGCCCTCGCCGGAGATCCCGGTCACTCGCACTCCACATCGGACGGTCCCGGGCACCAGGTCGCGGGCGAGCAGGTGCGGCAGCGCGCCCATCCCGGACGCGGGCAAGGCGCCGCCGCCACGCAGGAAGCTCCGCCACACCAGGTGGAACGCCCGCGCCGAGGTCCGCAGTGGACGGTCCAGGAACACGCCGGCGAGGAACGGGCGCAGCACCTCGTCGACCGTCCGCGGGCTGACCCCGCGGCGGGCCAGGTCCTCGGAGATTGTCGAATCCCCGCCCGCTTTGAGCCGACGGGCGGGCGCGAGCACGTCCCGCGCCGACATCGCCAGCAGCGCCGCGACATCCCGTGGCCGCCCGGCGCCGAAGGCGAGCAGGTCCCGCGCCGCGTTCCGGTGCCGCCACGGCGGTGCGAGCGCCTGCCCGTCCGCGACCACCCCGGGAGTGAAGTACTGCAGCCGCAGCTCCGAGACGTCGACCATCTCGCGCACGGCCGGGTAGGCGGGCAGCAGCACCTGGAACCCGCGGTCGAGGCGGAAACCGTCGATCACGTCGGTGCGCACCCGGCCGCCGATGTCGTCCCCGGCCTCGCAGACGAGCACGTGCAGCCCGGCGCGCTGCAGGGTCCGGGCCGCGGCGAGCCCGGCCAACCCCGCGCCGACCACGACGACCTCGGCCCGCTCCACCATGTCCGCCCTCCTCGGAGCGGGACTACCACGGACCGCGCGGGCGCAACCCTCGCGCCAAGAACCGTGCTATCGTTAGCGGCACAAACATTTGTCGGCCTAATGAAATATCAGGAGTCGAGATCCCATGATCGCCACCGAAACCCGAATCCGCGAACTCGCCGACCGCGCCGAACTCGCGGACCTCGTCGCCCGCCACAGCCTGTGGATCGACGAACACCGCTACGACGAAACCGACCGGCTGTTCACCGAGGACGTCGTCGTCACCTCCGCGCGCGGAGAGGCCAAGGGCATCGAGGCGCTCGTCGACCTCGCACGCTCGAACCACGACACCTACGCCCGCACCCTGCACAGCAAGTCCAACCTCGTCATCGACGTCGACGGCGACACCGCCACGGTGCGGGCCCACGACATCGCGGTGTTCGTCCTCGACGACAAGACCGAGGCCATCGCCGCCGGGATCCACCACTACCGGGCGCGCCGCACCGAGCGGGGCTGGCGCTTCGACCACCTCGTGATCAGCCCGGTCGCCCTGACCGACGGCCTCGACCGGGCCCTTTGACAGTCACCGGCTCTCCGCGGCCATCCGCACGCCGAGGGCGACCAGAACGGTCCCGCTGATCGCGTCGAGCCTGCGGCGCACCGCGGACCGGCGGAACCACCCGCCTGCCCGGCCCACGGCGGCCGCCAGCGCCAGGTACAGCACGGTCTCCAGGGCCACCTGGAACACGGCGAGCAGCGCGGTCGTGGCGAACAACGGCCGGCCGTCGGGCACGAACTGCGGGTAGAACGCGATCATGAACGCGGCCGCTTTCGGGTTCGCCAGCATGACGAGCGCGCCCTCGGCGAAGGCCTTGGCCCAGCCCTTGGCCGACGCCGTGGGCGGCTCGTCAGCGGGCGCGGCCGGGCGCCAGGCCGACCGCCACGCCTTGACCCCCAGGTAGATCAGGAACGCGGCGCCGACGATCCGCAGCACGAGGAACGCGACCTCCGACGCGGCGACCAGTGCCGCGAGCCCCGCCGCGGCGAACAACGCCCACAAGTAAAGACCGGCTTCCAGACCGAGCACGGTCGGCACCGCCCCGCGGAACCCTCGCATCGCCGCCCGGCGCAGGATCAGGGCCATCGCCGGCCCCGGGGAGGCCGAAATCAGGACCACGGCCAGGGCGAAGGCGGGCAGCACCGCGAGGAGATCCATGCCGGCATCCTGCCCGCGGCGCGACCGTGGTCTCAAACGAAATTGACCGGGCGAGCGGTCGTCAGTCCAGCTCGTCGAGCGCCGCCACGGCTTCCCATCGCGCGCCCAGCGTGTTCAGCAGCCCCGCGACGTCGACGTCGCCCGAATCCGAGCCGAGCAGCGCCTTGTCCAGGCGGCGCGCCCGGCGGTTCACCTGAGTGAGCACCGCCGAGCCCTCCTCGGTGAGCGACAGCAGCTTGCGGCGCGCGTCGCGGGGCGACTCGACCCGCCGGATGAGGCCGCGTTGTTCGAGCCTGCGGCACAGGTCCGCCATCGTGGACGTGTCCAGCGCGACCGCCCCGGCCAGGGAGCTCTGGTCGCTCCCGGGGTAGGCGCGCACGGCGGACAGCACCGCGAACTGGGGACCGGTCAGCACCGGGTCCACGTGGCGGTTCCACGCGGCCAGGTAGGCCTGGTACATGCGGCGGGCGCCGTAGCCGGGGGCGGCCAGGAGATCCGGGGGCGGCGCCGGTGTGACGGCCGGGGCTCCCCGGCCGCGTCGGCCTGCCCGCACTGGCTCACCCATCAAGACCCTCCCCATGACTTCAGGCTCGCGGCTTCCCGTGATCCTACGTGTCCGGACTATTGCGCTTGTGTTGCAGTCCTGCTTCTCGCCCGCGAACTCTTGCGTATCCGGATAATACGTGTTCGGATTATAGGCGGAGGTGGTCACCGATGGACCAGAACCTGTTCAACGACATCTGCTTGCGCCAGCTGACGTTCTCCGGGGTGCACGAGGGCGAGACCGTGGTCGTGCTGACCCGCGGCGGCGAGCGGGCCGACTACGCCGACGCCTTCCTGTGGGCCGCCCAGCAGCTGGGCGCCGCGACCTACCACATGCGACTGCCCTCGCCGGTCAGCGCGTCCGGCGCCTGGGCGGTGGGCGACTCCGGGCTCGGCAACATACCCCGCGCGGTCGAGGCGCTCAAGGACGTCGACATGGTCGTCGACTGCACGTTCCTGCTGTTCAGCAAGGAACAGTTCGCGATCCAGGAGGCCGGCACGCGCATCCTCACCGCCGTCGAGCCGCCCGAGCTGCTGGCCCGCCTCATGCCCACCAAGGAACTCCGCGAGCGCGTGGAGATCGGCGCGGAGCTGCTGGCCAAGGCGAGCACCATGCGGATCACCAGCCCGGCGGGCACCGACGTCACCTACCGGCTCGGCGTGTACCCGACCATGTCGGAGTACGGCTACACCGACACCCCCGGCCGCTGGGACCACTGGCCCGCCGCGTTCGTGTTCACCGGCGGCGCCGACGACGGCGTCGACGGCAAGATCGTGCTCTCGCCCGGCGACGTGCTGCTGCCGTTCAACACCTACGTGCAGACCCCGGTGGAGATCACCATCGAGGAGGGCTTCATCCGCGACATCCGCGGCGGCGCCGGATCGTCCGGTTTGGACGCCGACCTGCTGCGCTCCTACATCGAAAGCTTCCACGACCCCCGCGGCTACGGGATGAGCCACGTGGGCTGGGGCCTGGACGAACGCGCCCACTGGCACGGCCTGACCCAGTTCCCCGGCGGCATGGGCATGGAACTGCGCAGCTTTTACGGCAACGTGATGTTCTCCATCGGCCCCAACAACGAGCTCGGCGGCCCCAACGACACGCCGTGCCACTTCGACATCCCGATGCGCGGAAACTCGCTCTACCTCGACGACGAGCTGATCGTCGACGCCGGCGAGCTGACCGTCAAGGACATGCGCCCGGCGGAGAAGCGATGACCGACCACCACATCGGGATGATCGTCCCCAGCTCGAACCTCACCATGGAGACCGAGCTGCCGCGGATGCTGCGCGCCCGTGAGGAGACCGAGCCCGGAGACCGGTTCGTCTTCCACTCCGCGCGCGCCCGCATGCAGCACGTCGACCCGGAGCAGCTGCGCGCGATGAACGCCCAGGCCGGGCGCGCGGCGGCCGAGCTCGCCGACGCCCGCCCGGACGTGGTCGCCACCGCGTGCCTGGTGGCGATCATGGCGCAGGGCCCCGGGTACCACTGCACCGCCGAGGACGACATCACCCGCGTCCTGCGCGCCGAGGGCTGCGCCGCGCCGGTCGTGTCCAGCGCGGGTGCGCTGCTGTCCGGCATCGCCGCGCTCGGCGCGCGCAAGATCGCGATCATCACGCCCTACCTGAAGCCGCTGACGCAGGCCGTGGCCGACTACATCGAGGACGCCGGGGTCGAGGTGGTGGACGCGCTGTCGCTGGAGGTGCCGGACAACCTCGCCGTGGCCCGGCTGGACCCGGCCGACCTGCGCGAGCACCACCGCAAGCTCGATCTGTCCGAAGTGGACGCGCTGGTGCTGTCCGCGTGCGTGCAGATGCCGTCGCTGCCGTCGATCCAGCCCGTCGAGGACGAGATCGGAATCCCGGTGCTGTCGGCGGCCACCGCGACCACGTACCGGATCCTGATTGAACTCGGGCTGGAGCCGCGCGTGCCCGGCGCCGGGCGGCTGCTCGCGGGCACGGGCGACGAGACGAGGAGGCCGGCATGAGCGCGAGCCAGTCGTTCGAAGTCGTGGTCGTCGGCGGCGGCCTCGGCGGCCTGTGCGCGGCCTTGTCGCTGCGGCAACGAGGACTGCGGGTCACCGTGGTCGAAGCGGCGCCGCAACTCGGCGAGATCGGCGCCGGCATCCAGACCGCCCCCAACGCCAGCCGCATCCTCATCGGACTGGGCCTGCGCCCCCAGCTCGAACGGGTGCGCACCGAGCCGCAGGACCAGGTCCGCCGCCGGTGGGCCGACGGCAGCATCATCGCCCAGCTGCCGCTGGGACAGCGGGTCACCGACACCTACGGCGCCCCGTACTGGCACTACCACCGCGCCGACCTGCACGGCGTGCTGCTGGACGAGTGCGTGGACCCGGACGGCCACGGCCCGGTGGTGCAGGTCGCGACCGGTGCGCGGGTCGTCGAGCTGGACCGCGCCCAGCCGGAACGCCCGTCCGTGATCACCGCTGACGGCCGCCGCTTCACCGGCGACGTGGTGATCGGCGCCGACGGCATCCGCTCGGCCGTGCGCGACCTCGCCGGGTTCGACGACACCCTGGTGTTCTCCGGCGAGATGGCCTACCGCGCGCTGATCCCCGGTGACCTGGTCGCCCAGGACCCGGCCACCCGGTTCCTCGTCGACCGCTACCACTCGACCATCTGGTACGGCCCGGACAAGCACCTCGTGCACTACATGATCCGCGGCGGCCAGTACCTCAACGTGGTCGCGATCGTGCCGTGCAGTGAGACGATCGAACGGGAGTGGAGCGGTCCGGCGACCGCCGCCGAGCTCGCGGCGGAGTACCAGGACTGGGACGATCGGGTCCCGACCGTGTTGTCGAAAGCCAAGGACGAGGACGTGTCGGTGTGGGCCATGTACCGGCGCCGGCGTGACCCGGTGTGGGTGGACGGGCGGGTCGCCCTGCTCGGCGACGCCTGCCACGCCATGCTGCCCTACCAGGCGCAGGGCGCCTCCCAGGCGATGGAGGACGCCGCGGTGCTGGCCGAAGAGCTGGGCCGCGTCACCCGCGACGGGATCGACGGCGCCCTGATCCGCTACGTCGACCGGCGCGCCAAGCACGCGGGGATGGTCCAGGACGCCTCCCTGCAGAACATGAGCTTCTACCACCTCCCCGACGGCCCCGAGCAGCGCGAGCGCGACGAGAAGCTGCGCCGGTTCGACGGCGAGTCCGACGTGTCCTACGACTGGCTCTGGAACGGCAGCCCGCTCACCGATCCGGACACCGAGTCCATCCACTACCAGTTCGCGCGCTGAGGCGGGCGACTGGCCGACAACGGCAACGGAGCGATTCATGCGTACCGGAGATCAGATCGTCCAGGACCTGCCCTGGCGCTGGAGCGTGCAGGGCAAGATCTTCCTCATCGGTGGGCTGGGCTACATGTTCGACGCGTGGGACGTCGCGTTGAACGGGTTCCTCACCCCACTGGTCGGGGCCGAGTTCGGGTTGTCGCCGGGGCAGAAGGGGCTGGTGGCGACCGCCAACCTGATCGGCATGGCGGTGGGGGCCGTCGTGTGGGGGACCGTGGCCGACCGCATCGGCCGCAAACGCGCGTTCAGCATCACGCTGCTGGTGTTCGCCCTGTTCTCCGTGCTCGGCGCGCTGTCGCCGAACGTGGAGGTCTTCCTGGCTCTGCGGTTCCTGGCCGGGGTGGGGCTCGGCGGGTGCATCCCGGTGGACTACGCGATCGTCAGCGAGTTCTCCCCGCGGCGGCACCGCGGCCGGGTGCTCTCGGCGATGGACGGCTGGTGGCCGGTGGGCACGACACTGGCCGCCGTCACGGCGACGTTGCTGGTCCCGGTGTCCGGGAACTGGCGCTGGATGCTGGTGCTGATGATCCTGCCCGCGCTGTTGCTGTTCTGGGTCCGGCGCGGAGTCCCGGAATCCCCGCTCTACCTGGTGCGCAAGGGCCGGGAAGCGGAGGCGCGCGCGGTCATCGACGACCTCGTCCGCCGCACCGGCGCGCCCGCCGAGCCGTACTCGATCCCGCCGGCCGTGGTGGAGGACAAGCGCGGCGGAGCGCTCGCCGCCGCCTTCGACCAGCTGCGCCGGGTGTGGGCGTTCAACCCCCGGATCACCGCGGTCGCCTGGTCGTTGTTCATCAGCGTCATGCTGGTCTACTACGCCGCCCTGAGCTGGATGCCCTCGATCCTGCGCGCCCAGGGATTCGGCGAGATCGCGGCCTTCGCCTCCACCGCGCTGATGAACGCGCTGGGCATCGTCGGCGTCGCGGTGGCCGTGCTGCTCGTGGAGAAGGTCGGCCGCAAGCGGATCGTCGCCGTCGCCGGGCCACTCGCGGCGCTCTCGCTCGTGGTGTTCTCCCTGCTGCTGGGCTCGCCGACCGGCGCGGTGATCGCGATCGGCGCGTTCGGCATGCTGGCGCTGGTGGTCATCCCGGTGATGTACGCCTACGTGTCCGAGCTGTACCCGACCGAGCTGCGTGCCTCCGGGTTCGGCTGGGCGTCGTCGTCGAGCCGGGCCGTCACCGGGTTCGCGCCGCTGGTGTTCGGCAGCCTCCTGTGGCCGGTGCTCGGCCTGCCGCTGACGTTCACCGTGCTGGGCGGTCTCGTGGTGGCCGCGGTCGTGTTCATGATGCTGGGGGCGCCGGAGACCCGCGGTCGCGAGCTCGACCGGATCGCGGAGCCGGTGAACCCCGTGGCGCCCGCGAAAACCACGCAGGTGCCGTGAGCGAGGAGAGGTCCAGACTGTGAAGCCCGCCGCGTTCGCCTACCACCGGGCCCACGACGTCCCCGACGCCATCGGCATGCTCGGCGAGCTCGCCGCGGCCGGGGAGGAGCCGAAGCTGATCGCCGGCGGCCAGAGCCTGGTCCCGATGATGAACTTCCGGCTCGCCCGGCCGACGGCCCTGGTCGACCTGGGGCCGTTGCGCCGGGACCCGGCGCTGACCGGCCTGCGGCGCGAGGGTACGCAGCTGGAGATCGGCGCGCTGGTCACGCACCGGGCGGTCGAGGTGGCGAAGCTGGAGCCGGGCTTCGACGTGCTCTCCCGCGCGATGCGGTGGGTGGGACACCTGCCGATCCGCTCACGCGGCACGGTGGCGGGCAGCATCGTGCACGGCGACGCCACCGCCGAGTGGTGCCTGCTCGCGCTCCTCCTCGACGCCGTGGTCATCGCGGAGGGGCCGGGCGGGCGGCGGGGAATCCCGGCCGCGGAGATGTTCCACGGGTTCTACACCACGGCCGTCGAACCGGACGAAGTCGTGACGGCGGTGCGCTTCACCCGGCCGGCGCCGCGGGCGGCATTGACCGAGTTCGCCCGCCGCCACGGTGATTTCGCCATCGTCGACGTGGCGGTCAGCCTGGACGGCGACGGCAGCCGGGTGGTGGTCGGCGGGGTGGCGCCCGCGCCCATCCGGGTCCCGGAGGCCGAGGCCGTCCTCGCCGCGGGCGAGCCCGGGCCGGAGCTGTTCGCCGCGTGCGCCGACGCCGCGGCCGCCGCGGTCGACCCGCCCGACGACGCGGCCGGCAGCAGCGCCTACCGCCGCCGGCTCACCCGGACCCTCGTCGCCGGTGCGCTGCACCAGGCCTGGCAGGAAGGAGTGACGCGATGAGCGACGCAGCTCCCGAGTTCGACGGGCGAGGCGGACGCTGGGTCGGCGCGTCGGTGCCCCGGCGCGAAGACCCGCGCCTGCTCACCGGACGGGGACGCTTCGTCGACGACATCCAGCTGCCCGGCACCCTGCACGCGTGCTTCGTCCGCTCGACGATCGCGCACGGCCGGATCACCGGGATCGACCTGACGGCCACCCTGGCGGTCGACGGGGTCGTCGCCGCCTACACGGCGGCCGACCTCGACCTCGGCGACATCGTCGCGCTGCTGGACCGCCCGCCCGAGGAGTTCGCGCCGACCGCGATGCCGATCCTGGCCAGGGAGAAGGTGCGGTTCGTCGGCGAACCGGTCGCGCTGGTCGTCGCCCGCGACCCCTACGTCGCCGAGGACGGCGCCGAACTGGCCGTGGTGGACTACGAGCCCCTCGGCGCGATCGTCTCCGAGGAGACCGCGCTCGCTCAGCATGCGCCCCTGGTCCACGAGGAAGCGCCCGGCAACGTGCTGCTGGATGTGTCCATGTTCGACACCCCGGGGGTGGACGAGGCGTTCGCGGACGCCGGGTGCGTGGTCGAGGTCGTCACCCGCAGCGGACGGCAGAACGCACTCCCGCTCGAAACGCGCGGGGTGCTCGCGTCCTGGGACGACCACGACGACCAGCTGCTCGTGCAGATGTGCACCCAGGTCCCGCACCAGGTGCGCACCGCGCTCGCCCGCTCGTTGCGCGTGCCCGAGCGGACCGTGCGCGTCACCGTCCCCGACATGGGCGGCGGGTTCGGCCAGAAGTGCGTGGTCGGCCGCGAGGAGATCGCGGTCGCGGCCGCGGCCCGCCGGCTGAACCGGCCGGTGAAGTGGATCGAAGACCGGCGCGAGGCGCTGACGGCCGGATTCCTGGCCAGGGAACAGCGCTACCGCACCAGGGCCGCGTTCGACGCCGAGGGGCGCATCACCGCGCTGGACGTCGACATCGTGTGCGACATGGGCGCCTACTCCTGCTACCCGTTCACCGCCGGGATCGAACCGCTGATGGCTTCGGCGGAGATGCCCAGCGTGTACCAGGTGCCCGCCTACCGGGTCCGGGCCCGCGCCATCACCAGCAACAAGGCGCCCACCGCGCCCTACCGCGGCGTCAGCAGGCCGCAGTACGTGATGGCGATGGAACGGGTCATGGAGCGCGCCGCCCGCGAACTCGGCCTCGACCCGCTGGAGATCCGGCGCCGCAACCTGATCACCCAGTTCCCCTACACCGGGGTCAACGCCGTCACCTACGACCCCGGCACCTACCGCGAATCGCTGGATCTGGCCGAAGCCGCCCTGCGTGACGAGGGGTGGTACGAGTTCCGGGACAAGGCCGCCGCCGAGGGCAGGCACATCGGCATCGGGTTCTGCTGCTTCTCCGAGCGCACCGGGTACGGGTCCGGCGCCTTCGCCAAGCGCAAGATGGCCGTGGTGCCCGGGTTCGACATCTCGGAGATCCGGATGGACACCACCGGCTCGGTCGTCGTCACCAGCGGCACCATGAACCACGGGCAGTCCCATGAGACGACGCTCGCGCAGATCGTCGCCGACCGGCTGGGGCTGCACATCGACCAGGTGAAGCTGCGCCAGGGCGACACCGAGCGCATCGCCTACGGGTGGGGGACCTTCGCCTCGCGGTCGGTGACCATCGGCGGCTCGGCCGTGGCGCTGGCGGCCACGCGACTGGGTGAGCTGCTGTGCCGGATCGCGGCGCACCTGCTCGACACCCAGCCGGACAACGTCCGCCTTGACGGCGCGGGTGGTGTCGTGCAGATCGACGATCCCGGCCGCCGCGCGTCGTTCGAGGAGATCGCCGACGTCGCCTACCTGCGCAGCCACCTGCTGCCCAAGGATGTCGAGCCGACGCTCACGGCCACCGCGAGCTTCGACGTGCCCGGCGACGGCACCTTCTCCAACGCCACCCACGCCGTGGTCGTGGAAGCCGATCCGGGCACCGGCGGCATCACGATCCTGCGGTATGCGTGCGTGGAGGACTGTGGCGTGGTGATCCACCCGCAGGTCGTCGACGGGCAGTGCCGCGGCGGGATCGCCCAGGGCATCGCCGGCGCGCTGTTCGAGGAGGTCACCTACGCCGACAACGGCGAACCGTCGGCCGCCAGCTTCATCGACTACCTCGTGCCGACCGCCACCGAGATCCCCGACATCACCGTCTCCCACCTGGAAACGCCCTGCGCGTTCACCGAAAACGGCGCCAAGGGCGCCGGGGAGGGCGGCACCATCGGCGCACCGGCCGCGGTGCTGAACGCGATCAACGACGCGCTGCGCCACACCGGGGTCGAACTCGACACGACCCCGGTGCACCCGCAGACCGTGCTCGCCGCGCTCGACGCGGCCCCGGAGCGAGAAACGAGTACCGCCTCATGACCGACCGGCACCTGATCGTCCTGACCGTCAACGGCATCGAGCACGAAGCCGTCGTCGAGCCTCGCAAGACACTGCTCGACGTGCTGCGCCACGACTTCGGCCTCACCGGGGCGCACGCGGGGTGCGAGCACGGCGTCTGCGGAGCCTGCACCGTTCTCGTGGACGGCGAACCGGTGCGCGCGTGCCTCGTCTTCGCCGTGCAGGCCGAGAACGCCGACATCCGCACCGTCGAATCGCTCGGCCGGGACGGCGAGCTCTCCGACCTGCAACAGGCCTTCCGCGAGCACCACGGTCTGCAATGCGGCTTCTGCACACCGGGATTCCTGATGCTCGCCGAGGGTTTCCTCGCCCAGCAGCCCGACGCGGACCGCGACGAGATCCGCGAAGCGGTCTCGGCGAACCTGTGCCGCTGCACCGGCTATCAGACCATTGTGGACGCCGTCGCGGCGACCGCGGCCCGCCGCCGTGACACCGAGAAGGAAGCGACATCGTGATCCTGGAAAACCAGCTGTCCGTCCCGGCCGACCCCGACGCGGTGTTCGCCCTGATCAACGACGTCGAGCGGGTGGCGGGCTGCCTGCCGGGCGCGACCCTCGACGGCCAGGAGGACGGCGCCTACCTGGGCCGGGTCAAGGTCAAGGTCGGCCCCATCACCGCCGCCTACTCCGGCCGGGTGCGGTTCACCGAGGTCGACACCGCCGGGCGGCGGTTGCGGCTGTCGGCGCGCGGCGCCGATACGCACGGCAACGGCGAGGCCGAAGCCGACGTGACGCTGACCGTTCGCGAGGGCCCCGGCGGCGCCACCATCGACCTGCGCACCGACCTGTCCATCCGCGGCAAGCTCGCCCAGTTCGGCAAGGGCGCGATCGGCGCCGTATCGGCCCGGTTGCTCGACCAGTTCGCTCGCAACCTCGCCGGCCAGCTGAGCGGCCCGGGGGAGGAGCCCCGCCCGGCCGCCGCCCCTGCCGCGCGCACACCGGCCCCGGCCGACGGTGGCGAGTCCCTCGACGGGCTGGCGATGCTGCTTCCCCCGGGCGTCAAGCGGTACGCCCCGATCGCGGCCGCCGCGGCGCTGGGACTGTTCCAGGGCTGGCTGCTGGGCCGGATCCGCACCCAGGACAAACTGATCAAGGAGTTGCAGCGTGCCCGTCGATGACCACCGCGGACTGCACGGCGCGGAGACCGACGCCGTCTACGACCGTGCCGGGTTCGGCGCCACTGTCCCTCGTGGACAGTGCCCGGCCCTGGTCGTGGTCGACCTGACCCGCGGCTTCACCGAACCCGGTTTCCCGTCCGGGGCCGACCTCACCGCCGAAGTGACCGCGGCCGCCGCCCTCGTGACCGCTGCCCGGTGCTGTGACATCCCGGTGGTCTACACCGCGATCAGCTACACCGCCGCCGAGGCCGACGGCGACGGTGTGGCGTGGCTCCGGAAAGCGCCGGGCATGCGCAGCCTCCGCGAAGGAAGCGACGCCGTCGCGCTCGACCCCCGGCTGGACTGCCGCGACAGCGACCACCTCGTGCTGAAGAAGGGCGCGTCGGCGTTCCATGGAACCGGGCTGGCCGCACTGCTGACCGGTCTCGGCGCGGACACCGTGCTCGTGTGCGGCGCGACCACCTCCGGATGTGTGCGGGCGACCGCCGTGGACGCCGTGCAGTCCGGCTTCAACACGCTCGTCGTGCGCGAAGCGTGCGGCGACCGGGCGCGCGGGCCACACGACGCCGCGCTGTTCGACCTGCACGCGAAATACGCCGACGTGATCGGCCTGGACGACGCCGTGGCCTACCTCGGCGCGCCCGATCGAGCCGGCAGAAAGGTTTCCTGACATGGTGATCCCGTCCGAGTCCCCGGCCACCCGCACGCTGACCCAGCCCGCGCTGGCCGACCTCGCCGACATTCCCGCGACCAGCCGCTGGGTCCGATCCGGCGCGGTGCGGTTGCACGTGCTCGACTACGGACCGGCCGACGGTGTCCCGGTCCTCGTGCTGCCCGGCATCACCAGCCCGGCGATCACGATGGACTTCGTGGCGCGGGAGCTCACCGATCTCGTGCGCCCGCTCGTGCTCGACGTCCGCGGCCGCGGACTGTCCGACAGCGCGGACACCGAGCCGGCGGGCTACGACTTGGGCAGTTACGCGGCGGACGTCGACGCGGTCGTCTCCGGCCTCGGCCTGCGACGGCCCATCCTGCTCGGGCATTCGATGGGGGCGCGGATCGCGGCGCGGGCCGCCGTCAACGGCCGCCACGAGCTGCGCGGCGCGATCCTGGTCGACCCGCCGATGAGCGGCCCCGGGCGGGGCGTGTACCCCACCACGCTGGAGGCCTTCCTCGGGCAGCTCGACCAGGCCCGCCGCGGCACCGATGCCGACGAGGTGGCGCGGTCCTGGCCAAGGTGGCCGCGCCGCGAGCAGGAGCTGCGCGCGCGGTGGCTGTCGTCGTGCTCCCGCGCCGCGATCGCCGCCACCCACGCCGGCTTCGAGTCCGAGGACTTCTTCGACGACTGGCCGCACGTGCCGGCCCCGGTGGTGCTCCTCTACGGCGGCGACAGCCCGGTCGTCACCGCCGACGGCGCCGCCGAAGCCGCCCGCGCCAACCCGGCCGCCGAACTGGTGCCGGTCCCCGGCGCCGGGCACATGGTGTTCTGGGACCAGCCTGGAACAGCCCTGACCGCCCTGCGCGACGTGCTGCGGAAACTCTGAGCCCGGTCGCTCCACCCCGCGGCGACGCCACCGTGAACGAGGTCATCGAGGTGCCCGGCGCCGGCTCGCTGGTCGTCTGCAGCGTAGGCCGGACCCGTGTCCCTGGCCGGACTGTCCGGGTTCCGCTGACCGTCGGCCACCAGGCGAGCGTCGCGGGGGCCGGGATCCACAACGCCGGCGTCGACACCGGCGCGCATCCTGCCCGTCAACGTCGTCGCCCCCTACCTGCTGACCGCGCTGATCCGCCGTCCGGCGCGGCTGATCTACCTCAGCAGCGGCATGCACCACGGCGGACGGCCGGACGTGCGCGGCCGGGACTGGGCGGGCCTGCGCGCGACAGCGTCCTATTCGGACAGCAAGCTGTTCGTGACGGTGCCCACCTAGATGGGCGGCCCCGACGACCTCCGCGAGGGGCACCGCACCCAGGGATGGCTTGCCACCAGCGACGACCCGCGTGCCCGCAGCACCGGCGGCTACTGGTACCACCAGCAGCCGCGCGAGCCGCACGCCGCCGCCGGGGACGAGCGGTTCCAGGACGAGCTCCTGGCCGAGCTCGCGGCCTTCACCGGGACCCGCCTGGCGTAGGGCTACACCGCGTGCTCCGCGCGGTCGATTTTCGTCGAGCTGCTCGAGGATCTCTACACCGACCTGCTGTCGTCCGGAGCCGGCACTGCGACCGCGGCGGTGCACCGGCCGATCCGCACCCTGCGGTACCGCTACCCGAACCTCCCGGTCCCTCTGGGCAGCCCACGTCCGCTTCGGCGCCTGAGCGTGCTGGTGTCGATGGCGTCGTGGAGATGACTCTGCACCTGACGGAGGAGCAGGAGCGCACGCTCGCGATGCTCGCCGAGGCCCAAGACATCAGCGAGCACGAGGCAGCGGTGCGCGCGATCAGCGAGGCGGCGGAGCGCCGGTTCGCCCCGGTGCGAACACTGGCCGCGAGGGGACGGAGCCGGTAGGCCTCGCTGCTCGACCGACTGGCCCAGTGACGATCGACTACCTCGATCTGGAGGACTTGCTCGCTCTCGCACCGGATCTGGGAGTGGCTGCTGGACTCCGCAGCGCACCACCCGACGGTGTCGGTGATGGGGCAGGACGCCTACCCCGGACTTCATGACAAGGCTGCCGCCCTGCTCGAGTCGACCGTGCGCAACCATCCGCTGATCGATGGCAACAAGCGGCTTGGCTGGCGCCGCGTGGTCCCGCCGACTTCCGCTTCGACACCTGACCGCGGTTCACGGACTGTGAAACCTGGGCGGCCAGCACCGCACGCCCGGATCGGCGTGCGGTGCGCGGGCGTGGGTGATCAGTCCGGCTTGATGCGGATCCCGCAGGCGTACACCCACATGTGCTCGTCCTCTTCCGCCTTCTTGCCGTTGGGTGGCAAGACCCGGACCACCCATCCGCGCCAGTCCTCGGTCGGTTTGTTCTTGCAGACGCCGCGCGAATAGATCGGCACGTACCTCCTGCTGTTCGGGGCGTTGGACCCTCCCGAGTTTGTCTACCGCACCCTCGCCGCGCGGCTCGAGGTGCGGCCGATCGTGTTCGCGGACCGGAAAAGCCGAAACATTTGCCGATCATTGCGCGGCACTCCATGCAGCGACAACGGTTGTCGGCGGAAAGGTCGGGCCGTAGCTTCG
Organism: Amycolatopsis sp. NPDC006131; assembly: GCF_040614175.1. NCBI lineage: Bacteria > Bacillati > Actinomycetota > Actinomycetes > Pseudonocardiales > Pseudonocardiaceae > Amycolatopsis > Amycolatopsis sp. NPDC006131. The sequence goes on along the minus strand of NZ_JBEXTX010000081.1, from coordinate 16,241 downwards.
GATCCGCTATCACCGGAGCACCAAAGGAGAAGCCGTGCGTAATTCGAAAAAGCGGTTCTCCGCCGTCTGGGATCCGCGATTGTGCAACGGCACGGTTGGTGGTAACTGGAAGACCTCGGAACCAGACCGCCAGTACCGCAATCTGCAGGAGTGCACCGACAAGAACCGCGAACTGACCCGGCACGTGACGCTCCAGCCGGGCGGGGCTACACGAGTTCCAGGTGCGGCTGGGGCGGTTTCCTCCCGTCGGAAGACTGCGGGAAATGGGTCCCTCGAAACGGCTGTGACCCCGCCGGCGGCCCTCCCGCCAGCGTGGCGAACAGTCCCGCACGAGGCTGTTGCCGCGGCCCAGGACAGCGCCAGCACGGAGCTGGTGCCCCCGGCGTTTTAGACGTTCGCCGGGCAAGCCCCGGTCGCCGGGGTGGTCGGGGCCTCCTCGTAGGCCTGCACCGGCGTCGTGCAGCCGGTGGGCACCAGGTGGTCGTCCTGCTGCACATACGTGATCCAGTACAGCGGGGCGAGCGCGAAGCTGGGCTCGTACGTGCTCTGCCGCACCGCGGCGTCCGGCACACCGTCGGCGTTGAGGTCCCGCACGTCGGCCGCCACGCCTTCCACCGCGGTGTCCACCGTGATCTTCGTGTCGAGCCGCAGCGCCGCGACGGCCGCGGAGTGCGCGCCGAACTCGAACGCGACGGCACACCGCCCCGCGCCGCAGAGCCCGGCCGTCACCCGTTCGTAGGGTTGCCCGTCGCTGCCGCGGACCTGCGTCGTGTCGACCAAGGCCGCGCCATCCCAGTACGCCAGCACGTTGCCGCCGACTCCGTGCAGCCCGTCGAGCCGGTGCCCGTCGGGCAGCGCGGCGGAGAACATCGTCTCGCAACCCTGCTCGCAGCCCGGCACCACCGGCGGCGGCCCGGCAACCTGCGGGGCCGCAGGCCTCGTCATCTCAGCGGCCGACGGGATCGCCAACGTCAGGACGCCCAGCAAGGCCAGCATGCAGCGGCGAAGCCCCCTCTTCATGTGCTCCATTGTGACCCGTCCCGGTTCCGGGCGTTGTTCCGGACGTGGCCCGCTCGCCGATGTCGGAGATGCGCTTGAGCACCGGGGCCCGTGCGACGCCCCGCCGGGCCCCGGCGCCGGCCGGTCAGCCCACCGCGGCCCGGGCGGCCCGGGCGATGCCGTCCGCGTCGAGCCCGTAGTGCCGGTACAGGTGGGTCGGCGGTCCGATCAGGGCGTACTCGTCGCGAAGCCCGTGCCGAACCACCCGTGCCCCCAGGCCCCGCTCGGCCACGACCTCGGCGACCGCACCGCCGAGCCCGCCGAGAACGCTGTGCTCCTCGACGGTCAGGATCACCGGCGTGCGCGCCGCGGCGGCGGACACCGCGGCGGTGTCGAGGGGCTTCACGGTGTGCATGTCGAGCACGCCGGCCGAGATCCCCTCCGCGTTCAACGTCGCCGCGGCGGACAGGGCGGGGTGCACCATCGATCCGGTGGCGATGATCGTCACGTCGCTGCCCGTCGAGTGCTCGATCGCCCGGCCGATGGTGAAGGCCCGGTCGTCGGCGCCGTAGACATCGGGGTCCTGTCCACGGCCGATGCGGAAGTAGATCGGCCCCGGCCAGCCCGCCGCGGCGCGCAGAGCCGAGCGCAGCTGAGCCGCGTCGGCCGGGGCGATCACCGCCAGCCCGGCGATGCTGCGGGTGATGGCGAGGTCCTCGGTCGCGTGGTGGGAGGTCCCGTAGTAGCCGAGGGTGATGCCGGCGTGGTGGCCGATCAGCCGGACCGGGAGCTTGGTGTAGGCCACGTCGGTGCGGATCTGCTCGCAGGCCAGCAGCGCGAGGAACGAGGCGAAGGTGGCCACGTAGGGCTGCCAGCCGGTGGTTGCCAGCCCCGCGGCGGTGGACACCATGTGCTGCTCGGAGATGCCGAACTGGACGTAGCGGTCCGGGTGGCGCTCCTGGAAGCGGACCAGGCCGTTGGAGTACTTCAGGTCGGCGGTCCCCGCGACGATCGGATGCCCCTCGTCGACCAGCTCCGACAGGGTGTCGGCCAGGGCGTGCAGGCCCGGGGCGCGGTCGAGCAGCGTCAGCAGGTGCCAGGATTCGGGCTGTAGCCCGGGTGCGACGCTCATCGGTTCCTCCGCAGCTCGTCGATCGCGTTGCGTTCGTCCTGCTCGGCGAGCCAGCCCAGGTGCCAGCCGAACTCGGCTTCCATGTAGGAGATGCCCTTGCCCTTCACGGTGTCGGCGATGATCACCACCGGGCTGGTGCGCGTGGTGTCGGCGACGACCTGACGCAGCAGCCCGAGCAGCGCGGCGACGTCGTGACCGTCGACCCGGTGCGCCTGCCAGCCGAAGGCGCGCCACTTGTCCTCGAGCGGTTCGATCCCGGTGACCGTGTCGATGCGGCCGTCGAGCGAGTGGTCGTTGCGGTCCACGATCGCGATCAGGTTCGACACCCGGTGGTGTGCCGCGCCGAGCGCGGCTTCCCAGATCTGGCCCTCGTGCAGTTCGCCGTCGCCGAGGAGGACGAAGACGTTGGAGTCGTACCCCCGCATGCGGGTGCCCAGCGCGATCCCGGTGCCGGTGGAGAGCGCGTGGCCGAGCGAGCCGCTGCTGAAGTCGATGCCCGGGATCCGGGTCATGTCCGGGTGGTCGCCGAAGGCGTTGCCCAGCCGCGTGTACTCGTCCAGCTCCGCCGGGTCGAAGAACCCCCAGTCGGCCAGGAGGGGGTAGAGCGTGGCCGCGGCGTGGCCCTTGCCGAAGAGGAAGCGATCGCGCTCGGGCCAGTCCGGCTCGCCTCGCCGCAGGCGCATCACGCCGTAGTAGAGCGTGGCGAGGATCTCGGCGCAGGAGAAGCCGGAGGCGTAGTGGCCGGTCTTGGCGATGGAGATCAACCGGACCGTCTCCAGGCGGGCGAACAGCGCGCGCTCGCTGATCGTGTCGATGAGGTCCGCGTGCGTGGGCTGCGGATCGTGCTTGACCACTGTCATGGGATCGCAAAGTACCGCTCAACGGGCATGCTGTCCATAGAGCGAGAATCTTTTCTGCTGGTCGGCTTGTCCGCTGAGCGGTAACATCTCGTGGTGGCGAATGACGGAAATGTGATGCTGGTGCGCAAGGTGGCGCAGGTGCTCGACCACCTGGCCGCGCAGGGCGAGGCGACCGCCGCGGAGCTCGCCGAGGCGCTGGGGGAGCCGCGCAGCTCGGTGTACCGGCTGTTGTCCAGCCTGCAGGCCGAGGGGCTCGTGGAACACGGATCACGGCGCGGCCAGTTCCGCCTCGGGTTCAAGCTGCTCACCCTGGGCACCGCCGTGGTGGCGCGGTTCGACGAGCGCGAGTTCGCCCAGCCGGTTCTGGAGCGGCTGCACGATCTGACCGGCGAGACGGTCTTCCTCTGCGTGCGCCGCGGGGACGCCGCGGTGTGCATCGAGCGCCTGGCGGGCAAACGGGTGCAGTCGCTGGCGCTGAAACTGGGGGGATCGCTGCCGCTGCACGCTGGCGCGGCTTCCCGTGCCCTCCTGGCGTTCGCGCCGGAGACGGAGTGGGAGGGCTACCTCGACCGCAACGTGCCCTTGTCGCGGTTCACCGCGTCCACGCCGTCCGAGCCCGGCGCGCTGCGCAAGGCGCTGCGGCAGGCGCGGGAAGACGGGTACGCGCTCAGCGACCAGGACGTGACGGTGGGCGTGGCGGCGATCGGTGTCCCGGTGGTCGACTACCGGGGAGAGGTCCGTGCCGCCGTCTCGATCAGCGGGGTGCGCGAGTCAATCCTCGGCGAGGACTTCGCCCGCTGGCGCGATCTGCTCCTCGAGGCGGGCCAGGAGGTGTCGCGCGCCCTGGGCTCGGAGCTCGCCGGCAAGAACGTCGCCCGGTTCGACTGAGTCAGGAGGCGACCCCACACCTTCCTCAAATTCTCACCTACTAGACGAAGCGTCCTTTGTGTGAGAATGTGTCTTTCGTCGCGGGGCTGCGGAGCCCCTGCCTGACGCGTTGAGGGAGGCACTCATGGTCAACGATGACCTGTCCGGCCGGGTCGTGGTCGTCACGGGCGCGGGCGGCGGGATCGGACTCGCCTGCGCCCGGCACGTGCTGGACGCGGGCGGCCGGGTCGTGGGCGCGGACGTGCGGACCGGGCCGCTCGAGGACCTCGCCTGCCCGGACCGGCTGCGGGCGGTGCACGCCGACCTGCGTGAGCCCGCCGCCGCCGAGAACATGATCTCGGCCGCGCTCGACGCGTTCGGACGGGTCGACGTCCTGGTGAACAACGCCGGGATCGCACCCGTGCGGGAGGGCTTCCTCACCATCACCGACGCGGACTGGGACGCGACACTCGAGCTCAACCTCATGGGCTACGTGCGGGCCGCCCGCGCCGCCGTCGCGGTGATGCGCGACGCCGGCTCGGGCGCCCTCGTCCACATCGCCTCCGAAGCCGCGCGCATGCCCAACCCCCGGCTACCGGACTACAGCGTGTCCAAGGCCGCGGTGCTGATGCTGTCCAAAGTGCTCGCCGCCGAGTTCGCACCCTTCGGCATCCGGTCCAATGTGGTCTCTCCGGCGTTCGTCCGCTCACCCATCTACGACCGTCCCGGTGGTCTCGCCGACAGCCTCGCCGAGGAGTTCGGTGTGGACCGGGAGACGGCCCTGCGCCGCTACGTCGAACTCAACGGCATTCCCCTGGGACGGCTCGGCACGGTGGACGAGGTCGCCGAGATGGTGACGTTCCTGGCCTCCGACCGCGCCGGTTTCGTGACCGGCGCCAACTTCTGCGTCGACGGCGGCGTGACCCCGGTCGTCTGACCCCCTGCCGCCGCGTCCCCATCGTCCGAACAGACAAGGAAATCCGACCATGATGCATCGCATGCTGCCCTGGCGCCGGCCGCTGCGCCGCGCGGGCGCGCTCGCCGCGGCCGGTCTCGCGGCACTCGCCACACTCGCGGGCTGCGCGTCCGGCGCCGGCTCCGCCGGAGACGGCCTCACCATCGGCGTGACGCTCAACGCCGCCTCGAACCCCTTCTTCCTCGCCGAGGGCAGAGCCATCGAGCAGGCGGCCGGACCCGGTGTGCGCGTGGCCGTCCAGTACGCCAACGCCGACGTCGCGACCCAGAGCAACCAGATCGACACCTTCATCCGGCAGCGCGTGGACTCCATCGTCGTCGACGCGGTGGACTCCGACGGCATCGGACCGGCCGTGCTGCGTGCCAAGCAGGCGGGCATCCCGGTCGTGGCCATCGACGTCACCGCCACCGGCGCGAACGCCACGGTCGCCAGCGACAACGTGCAAGCGGGCCGCGACGCCTGTGCCTACCTCGCCGAGCAGCTCGGCGGCCGGGCGAAGATCGCGATCGTGGACGGTTCGGCGGTGTCCGCCATCGCCGACCGCATGAGCGGGTGCCGCCAGGCCCTCGCGCAGGCGCCCGGCATCGAGGTCGTCGCCACCCAGCGCGCCGACCTGACCCGGGACAAGAGCATGACCGTGGCGAGCAACATCCTCACCGCGCACCCGGACGTCGCCGGGTTCTTCGGGGTCAACGATCCCACGGCGATCGGCATCGCGCTCGCCGCGCAGCAGAAGGGCGCGCGGGTGAAGGTGGTCGGCGTCGACGGTGCGCGGCAGCTGACGGATCTCTTCGGCGAGGGGCTGATCATCGGGACCTCCGGGCAGGACCCGGCCAAGCTCGGGCGCACGGGACTCGACTTGGCGACCCGGCTCGCGCGCAAGGAGCAGGTGCCGTCCGCGCCGGTGCTGATCCCCACCGTGCTGGTCACGCCGCAAACCCTGACCGCCTACCCGAGCTGGGGCTGACATGGCATCCCACGACGGCGAGGCCGTGGTGCGGCTGGAGGACGTCACCAAGTCCTTCGCGGGCAACCCCGTGCTGCGCGGGGTGTCGTTCGCCCTGACGCCCGGCGAGGTGCACGTGCTGGCCGGCGAGAACGGCGCGGGCAAGTCCACGTTGATCAAGGTGCTGACCGGTATCCACGCCCCCGACGGCGGACGGGTGCTCGTCGACGGGGAGCCGGTGGCCTTCACCGGGCCCGGCGACGCGCGGCGGCGCGGGCTCACCGTGGTCCACCAGGAACTGAGCCTGGTGCCGGAACTGACCGTGGCGGAGAACATCGTCCTCGGCCGCGAGCCGCGCCGCGGGGGCGGCCGGTTCGACCGCCGCCGGTCGCGGGAACGGGCCGCGGCGGCGCTGGCCCGGGTCGGCGCCGCGCTCGACCCGGACACGCGCGTGGCCGATCTGAACACCGGGCAGCAGCAGCTGGTCGAGATCGCGCGCGCTCTCGCCGACCACCCGCGGGTGCTGGTGCTCGACGAGCCGACGGCCGCGCTGTCCGACGAAGAAGCCAGGGCACTGCTGGCGATCGTGGCGGAACTGCGCGACGCCGGGCTCGCCCTGCTCTACATCAGCCACCGGATGGCCGAGATCGCGCGGATCGCCGACCGCGTCACCGTTCTCCGCGATGGCCGCGTCGCGGACACCATGACCCGCGCCGAGTCCACTGAGGACCGGATCGTGACCTCGATGGTCGGCCGCCCCGTGGCGAACCTCTACCAGCACGGCGACCGCCGGCCCTCGTCGCAGGTCCGGCTGCGGGTGGAGCGGATCAGGTCCCGGACCGTGCGGGAGTGCACGTTCCAGGTGCGGGCCGGGGAGGTCGTCGGACTCGCCGGGATCGTCGGCGCCGGCCGCAGCGAGCTGTGCCGGCTGATCGCCGGATTCGACCGCGGCGACGGGGGAGTGGTCACCGTCGACGGCCGCCCCGTCGACAACGGCCGTCCCGCCTCCGCCGCCGCGGCGGGAATCGTGATGCTCCCGGAGAGTCGCAAGACCCAGGGCTTGTTCCCCGCGATGTCGGTCGCCGACAACGTGTGCACCGGCACCGGACTGGGGCGGCGGAGGCTGGGCCGGACCTCGGCGGGTGCCCGCAGATCAGCCGCGCGACGCTACGCCGACCGCATGCGGATCAAGTCGGCCGGACTGGACCAGCGCGTCGCCGAACTGTCCGGCGGCAACCAGCAGAAGGTGCTGCTGGCCCGGTGCCTGGCCCGCCGCCCCGCCGTGCTCATCCTGGACGAACCCACGCGCGGCGTCGACATCGGCGCCAAGGCCGACATCTACGCCCTCGTCAACGAAGTCGCCGCCCGCGGCGTCGCCGTGGTGCTCATCTCCTCCGAACTGCCGGAGGTGCTCGGCCTCGCCGATCGCGTCCTGGTGATGAGCGGCCGATCGATCGTCGCCGAGTTGTCGGGCGCGGTCATGACCGAAGAAGAGGTCATCCGGTACGCGACCGGCGCCGGCGCGCCCGCCGAACTCACACAGAGGTGATCCGATGGAAACGACGGTAGTGACCGAAGCCGCCCGGCCGGAGCGGCCGGACCCGCCACGGAGGCTGCGCGGAGCGGGCAGCGTGACCGACTGGCTCGGGGTGCTGTCCGCGCTGCTGGTGCTCGTGATCCTGTTCGCGATCGCGGCCCCCTACTTCTTCACCGTGCCCAACCTGCTGGACATCGCCCGGCAGATCGCCGTCACCGCGGTCCTCGGCGCGGGCCTGACGTTCGTCATCATCACCGCGGGCATCGACCTGTCGGTGGGCTCGGCCGTGGGGGTGACCGCGTTCGTGGCGGTGTCGCTGTCACTGAACGGGGTGCCTGCCGTGGCCGCGCTCCCGGCCGCGCTGGCGGCCGGGGGCGTCGTGGGCCTGGTCAACGGCGTCCTGGTGGCCGGTCTCGGACTGGCCCCGTTCATCGTGACCCTGGCCGCGCTCACCTACCTGCGCGGTGTCACCTACGTCGGCACCGACGGCACGACCTTGTTCTCCACGGACCTGAGCTACGCCACCCTGGGCAGCGGGACCGTGCTGGGCGTCCCCACCCCGGTGCTGATCATGGTCGCGGTGTTCGCCGCCGGTGGTTACCTGCTCAACCGCACGGTGTTCGGCCGCTGGATCTTCGCCGTGGGCGGCAATCCCGAAGCGGCCCGGCTCGCCGGCATCCCGGTCCGGCGCGTGCTGGTGTGGGTGTACGTCCTGTCCGGACTGTGCGCCGCGATCGGCGGGGTGATCGCCTCGGCCCGTCTGCAGAGCTCGGTGCCGGACCTGGGCAGCGGCTACGAGCTGTCCGCCATCGCGGCGGTGGTGCTCGGCGGAACCTCCCTGATGGGCGGGCGCGGCTCGCTGACCGGGACCTTCCTCGGCGCCGCGATCATGGGTGTGCTCGTCAACGGCATGACGTTGCTCGACGTGTCGTCGTTCTACCAGCAGATCATCCAGGGCGCCGTCATCGTCGTCGCCGTCGCGCTGGACCGCCTGCGGTCCCGCCGCACCGGAGCGGGAGGAGCGCGATGACCACCGGAACCACACTCGTCGTCGGCGCGCACGGGGTGATCGGCGGGGCGGTGGCGCAGCGGTTGCGCGACCACGGCCGCCCAGTGGCGACGCTGGCGCGCCGCGGACCGGTCACCCTCCCCGACGGCGCCGTGATCGACGACCACGTGCGGGTCGACCTGCTCGACCGCGGGGCCACCACCGCCGCGCTGGCGGGCCGGAGCGACATCACCCACGTCGTGTTCGCCGCCTACGTCGAACGCGAGACCATGGCGGCCACGGTCGGACCGAACGTCGCCATGCTGCGCCACCTCCTCGACGCGCTGCACGCGAGCGCTTCGACGGTGCGCCACGTCGTGCTCATCGGCGGCGGCAAGTCCTACGGCGAACACCTCGGCCACTACAAGACCCCGGCCAAGGAGAGCGATCCGCGCTTCCTCGGCCCGATCTTCTACAACGACCAGGAAGATCTGCTGTGGACGGACTCCGAACGGGCGGGGTACACCTGGACGGTGCTGCGGCCGGACGGGGTGCTGGGGGTCAGCCTCGGCTCACCGATGAACCTCGTCACCGGGCTGGCCGTGTTCGCCGCGGTCAGCAAGCACCACCGCGTGCCCCTGCGCTTCCCCGGTACACCGGGTGCGTGGACCGCACTGCACCAGGCCACCGACGCGCGGATCGTCGCCGGCGCGGCCGAATGGGCGCTGGACAGCCCGGCCGCCCGCGGCGAGGTCTTCAACGTCACCAATGGCGACCACTTCCGCTGGCAGCACCTGTGGCCCGAGCTCGCCCGGTTCTTCGGCATGCCGGACGCCCCACCTCAGCCGATGCCACTGGCCGAGCAGATGGCGGACAAAGACGCCGTCTGGGACACCGTCACCGCCGAACACGGGCTGCGGAAGCTGCCGATGGGCGCGCTGGCGTCGTGGCCGTTCATCGACGGCTGGCTCGCCAACGACGCCGACATGGTGCAGAGCACCGTCAAGATCCGCCGCGCCGGGTTCACCGACTGCGTCGACACCCACGACAGCTTCCTGGACAACCTCTCCCGCATGCGCGCGCTGCGCCTGATCCCGTGACCGTCCGCGACCCTCAGGAGACGATGATGACCACGACCGACCCGGCCACGATCGCCGAGCGCTGGCTCGAGGAGTTCGGCAACCTGCTGACCAGGGGGGCCGACGTGTCGGCGCTGTTCGGCAGCGAGTGCTACTGGCGTGACCTGGTCGCCTTCACCGACGACATCCACACCGTGTCCGGGGGAGAGGTGCCTGCCGGGCTGGCCGCCCGCCAGCCGGTCGCGAAGGCGACCGGGTTCCAGATCGCGGACGGCCGCACACCGCCGCGGTTCGTCGACCGCAACGGGATCCGCACCGTGGAGGCGATCTTCGAGTTCGAGGTCACCGCGGGCAGCGGGGCGGGCGTCGTGCGCCTGGTCGAGGAACCCGGGCGCGGTCACGTGGCGCGGAATCTGCTGACCACGCTGGACCAGCTGGCAGGCTACCCGGAACGGGTCGGCGAGAACCGCCCGGTCGGCCAGCGCGACTCGGCGAAGTTCGGGGGCCCGAACTGGCTCGACCGCCGGGAGGCGGCGCGCGCCTACGCCGACCGCGATCCCGACGTCCTCGTCGTCGGCGGTGGCCAGAGCGGCCTGGCCCTCGCCGCGCGCCTGGGACAGCTCGACGTCGACACGCTCGTGGTCGACACCCACGAACGCCCCGGCGACAACTGGCGCAAGCGCTACCACGCGCTCACGCTGCACAACGCGGTCTGGCTCAACGACCTGCCCTACATGCCGTTCCCGCCGACCTGGCCGGTGTTCGTGCCCAAGGACAAGCTCGCCGGCTGGTTCGAGTCCTACGTGGACGCGATGGAGATCAACTTCTGGGGCCGCACCACGTTCGAAGGCGCGGCGTACTCGGCGGAGAGCGGCACGTGGGAGGCCCGGCTGCGGCGTGCCGACGGCACTGTGCGGGTGCTGCGGCCCCGGCACCTCGTGATCGCGACCGGGGTGAGCGGGATCCCCTACGTGCCGCAGCTTCCCGGGCTGGACGAGTTCGCGGGCGCGGTGGTGCATTCCAGCGCCTACCAGGACGGTGCGGCCCACGCCGGACAGCGGGTCGTCGTCGTGGGCACCGGCAACAGCGGTCACGACGTGGCGCAGGACCTGCACGCCAACGGCGCGTCGGTCACCATGATCCAGCGCAGCCCCACGACGGTGGTCAGCATCGACCCGAGCGCCGCGCTGGCCGACTCCTCCTACCTGACCGCGCCGACGCTGGAGGACAGCGACCTGATCGGGCTGTCCGTGCCGTACCCCGATCTGGTGGTGGGCGCCAAGCAGCTCACGGCGCGGATGAAGGAGCTGGACCGTGACCTGGTCGAGGGACTCGAGCGGGTGGGTTTCCGCACGGACTACGGGCACGACGAGACCGGTCAGCAGATGAAGTACATGCGCCGGGGCGGCGGGTACTACCTCAACGTCGGGTGCTCGGACCTGATCGTCTCCGGGGAGATCGGGCTGGCGCAGTGGTCGGACGCGGACCGCTTCACGCGCGAGGGGCTGCGCATGTCCGACGGTTCGGTGATCGAGGCGGACCTCGTCGTGCTCGCCACCGGGTACCAGAGCCAGCAGGAGGGCGTGCGGCGCCTGCTGGGGGACGAGGTGGCCGACACCGTGGGCCCGATCTGGGGCTACGACGACGAGGGCGAGGTCCGCAACATGTGGCGGCACACCGCGCAGCACGGACTGTGGTTCACCGCCGGCAACTTCCAGATGTGCCGGACCTACTCCAAGGTGCTGGCCTTCCAGCTGCGCCGCAGCCTCGACCAGGAAGGGTGACCGGGATGGTTCCGCGCCGTGCGGCGCGGAACCACCACCGCCGGTGGTGCAAGACCGCGACACGTAGCGGATGCCCAGGCTGGCGACGACGAAGCCGACGAGCAGCAGGTAGGCGTCGCGTAGCCATGCGGCCGAAGCCGGTGCCCACCGCCTGCAGCCGGATGGGGTAGCGCTCGACGGAGGAGAGGTGGAAGTCCTGCACCCCCGGCGCGCACCCGGATGCCGAGGTCCTCTTCGCATTGGGACGGCTGGAAGGTGCCGGAGAGCTGCCCGCGTCCGAGGTCGACGTCGCGTTGAGCTCGTTGGCTACGATTCGCGAGAGGCGACCACGGAGTGGGGGAGCGGACGCTCGGCGTGAGGAGTTCAGGCCGTGCGGCTCACCGTCGTGCCCGGCCAGGTGGGGCGGTCGCGGATCACGGCTTTCAACGCGTGCACGACGTTGCCAAACCCGCAGCAGGGTCGCGACGAACTCGCCCTCGCTGTTGGTCAGGCCGAGTCCATCGAGGACGGTCCGCTCGTCGAACTCCGGACTGGCATCGCAGGTCCGGCACCAGTCCGCTGGTCCGGTAGAACCGCATCACCCCGGACGCGCCGCGCTGCCCGTCTCGCCGTCGCCGCTCCAGTCCGCATAGGACTCCCACGCGCCCAGCGTCAGCTTGCTTTCGAAGTGGCGCCGCTCGCCCGTGATGGGGTCGGTGAACTCGAGTGTCTTGGCCAGCAGTTGCAGAGGGCGGCGGAAGTCGTCGAGCGGGGCGTCGACGACGGTGGGATAGAAGCGGTCGCCCAGGATCGGGATTCCGAGGTGGTTCATGTGCACCCGCAGCTGGTGGGTGCGCCCGGTCGCGGGCACCAGCCGGTAGCGGCCGCGGCCGTCCGCGTGCTCGAGCAGTTCGACGCGGGTCTCGGCGTTGACCGGCCCGTCGGCTTCGCGCGCGGTGAGGCTCCCGCGGTCCTTGACGATCCGGCTTCGCACCGTGACGGGGAGGTCCAGGTGAGGGTCGTGGCGCGCGACGGCCTCGTACTCCTTGCTGACGCGACGGTCCCGGAACAGGGTCTGGTACCGGCCGCGGTACTCGCGCCGCGTGACGAACAGGAGCAGCCCGGCCGTGGCGCGGTCCAGCCGGTGCGCCGGGCTCAGCTCCGGCAGCCCGAGGTCGCGCCGCAGCCGGACGAGCGCGGTCTCCAGCACGTGCTGTCCCCGCGGAATCGTGGCCAGGAAGTGCGGCTTGTCGGCCACGACGAGGTGCTCGTCGCGGTGCACGACGCCGATCGGGAACGGCACCGGCGCCTCGTCGGGCAGGTCGCGGTGGAACCACACGAACCCACCGGGCTGGAACGGGGTGTCGGCGGTGACCGGGCCGTTCTCGCCGGCGATCCGCCCCTCGGCGAGCATCTCGTCGAGCCGTCCCGCGGGCAGGCGGCTGAGGCGCTCGGCGAGGTGGTCGCGAATCGTGGTCCACGGCCCCTCGGCGGGCAGCTTCAGCCGCGCCGGGTCGAGCCCGTGGCGCTGCGAAAGCGGAGCCGGCCTGCGTGACACGGGTGGACCCTACCGGCGCCCCCGGGAGGTGCACCGGCACTATTGACAAAAACTTCTTTTACATAAAGACTCATTTTTGCCATGAGAGATGTCGTCTACCTCGATCAGATCGAGCAGGCCGAGGCCCTGCTCAAGCCGCAGCGCATCGAAGTGCTGCGGCGACTCGCCGAGCCCCGGTCGTGCACCGAGGTCGCCCTCGAGCTCGACCAGACCCCGCAGCGGGTCTACTACCACGTCAAGCGCCTGCTGGACGCCGGCCTCGCGCGTCAGGTGGCCCAGCGCCGGGTCCGCGGGATCCACGAGGGGATCTACCAGGCGGCGGGCCGGTCCTACTGGCTGTCCCCGGCCCTGGTCGGCCGCATCGGGCTGCGACAGACCCGCGACCGGCTCAGCCTGGGCTACCTGGTCGACCTGATGGAGGACGTGCAGGCGGACATCGCCGCGCTCGACCTCACCCGCCCGGACCTGCCGTCGATCGGCGTGTCCGGCGACATCCGGGTGCGCCCGGAGCAACGCAAGGCGTTCCTCGACGAGCTGCAGCAGACACTGCAGGACCTGTTCACCCGCTACGGCGGGGCCGACGGCGACGCGTTCCGGCTGGCCGTCGCCTGCTATCCCAGAGGAGAACCCGATGACCGAACCTGACCTGCTCCTGACCGCGATCGTGCCGACCCCGCTGAAGGAGACCTACCAGGCGCTGACCGATCCGGCCGCGCTGCGCGTCTGGCTCGCCGAGCACGCCGAGGTCGACCTGCCCGGTAGATACGAGTTCTGGGGCCGCTACACGCCAGACGGGGCCGAGCCGCACCAGCGCGTGCTGCACGTGGACGAGCGCACCATCCGGTTCGCCTGGACCGTCGACGGTGTGGAGGCCACCGTCCAGTTCGAGCTGGCCGAGGACGAGGACGGCACCCTGGTCACGCTCACCCACAGCGACCTGCCCAGCTTCGAGGAGGTGATCGCGGACCAGGCCGGCGCCCGTGGCGCGCTGCAGACGTTCTGGTCGCTGGCGATCGCCAACCTGACCGACTACCTGGCCGGCCGTGAGCTGACCCCGATGGTCGACTTCACCTCCGGCGAACTGCGCGCGTCGGTCGTCATCGACGCGGCCCCGGAGGAGGTGTTCGACTCGATGATCCAGCCGGAGGTGTTCCGCAAGTGGTTCGGCGCCAAGGTGGACATCGAGCCCCGGCTGGGCGGCCGCTTCGCGATGGGCGGGTTCGAACTGGACCCCGGCGGGGCCAAGTTCGTCGAGTTCGAACCCGGCCGCAAGGCCGCCCTGCTGTTCGCCGACGGCGAGACCACCAGCTGGGAGCTGGAAGGCTCCGGCGGCAAGACCCGGCTCACCATGTGGCACAGCGGCTTCGACCCGGACAACCCGCCCTACGCCGCCTGGGGCGGCTGGCTCGGCGGCATCGCCGGGCTCCGGCGCTACCACGAACTCCCGGGCCGGCACTCGATCTGGCGCCGGACCGAGATCGCCGGCGTCCCCGAGGGCATGCTGACGATCGACCAGTGAGACGAGTGCCCCGGAACCCGTTCCGGGGCACTCTCCGCCGGCGACCGTCTCAAGGGGACAGTTCCTCGAGCACCTGGCCCTTGGTTTCGACGGCGTGCCGGATGGTGATCACGCCGCCGATCAGGGCGACCACGGCGAAGGCGGCGAAGACGTAGCGGATGCCCAGTCCGGCGACGACGAAGCCGACGAGCAGCGGGCCGGCGGAGGAGGCGGCGCGCAGCCACGCGCTGCCGAAGCCGGTGCCCACGGCGCGCAGGCGGGTGGGGTAGAGCTCGGCGGAGTAGAGGTAGAGGGAGAACGCGATCGTCTGCAGGATGGCGTAGGCGATCGGGGCGAGGATCACCACCTGCGTGGCGGTCGTGGCGCCGAGGGCGGTGAGCACCACGAGTGGCACGGTGGCGGCCAGGAACGCGATGGCGTACCAGCGTTTGCGGCCGACCTTGTCGATGTAGAGCGCGCACAGGATGGAGGCGACGACACCGACGGCGGAGGTGATCCAGCCGTAGAGCAGGCTGGTCTGCAGGGGCAGGTCGAACACCTGCCGGTAGAGCGTGGGCAGCCAGGTCACCAGTCCGTTGTTGATGACGTAGACGGTGATCCACAGCGCCCACAGCATCAGCGTGCGCTTGAGGTAGATGCCGCGGAACAGGTCGCGCCAGCCCGAGCCGGTGGCGGGTGCGGTGACCGGGCGGGGGACCGGCTCGGGCAGCGGTTTGCCTTCCTTGACGGCCTCCCGTTCGAGCATGGTGACGACCTTGTCGGCACGGTCGAACTTGCCCTTGGCGGCGAGCCAGCGCGGGGATTCGGGCATGAACACCCGCAGCGGGATCATCAGCACGGCCGGGACGAGCCCGACGACGAACAGGGCGCGCCAGCCGAACTCCGGCACCAGGAAGTAGCCGGCGAGCCCGGCGAAGAGCAGGCCGACCGGGAAGATGACCTCGTAGAGCAGGAAGAACCGGCCGCGTTTGAGGGCGCCGACGAACTCGTTGATGTAGGCGCTGGCCACCGGCACCTCGCCACCGGTGCCGATGCCCTGCAGGAAGCGGAACACCAGCATCGAGGCGCCGCTCCAGGCGAACAGGCACGCGATGTCCATCGACACGAACAGCACGATGGTGATGAGCAGGGTGCGCAGGCGGCCGATGCGTTCGGCGAGCCAGCCGAACAGGATCGCGCCGGCGAACTGGCCGACGTATCCCGCGGAGAGGATCATGCCCACCCACGCGGGGGTGAGGTGCCATTCGGTGACGAGCTTGGGCATCGCGAAGGCGATGACCAGCACGGTGTAGGCGTCGAAGAAGGTGGCGGTGCCGATGATGACGCGGATCATCAGGAGCCGGCGGGTGACCGGGAGCCGCTCGAGCCGCGCCACCAGCGCGGCGTTGGCCTTGGCGGCCGCCTCGGGGCTGCCGGCAGCGAAAGTCGTCATGGGTTTCGTTTCCTCGCCCTCCGCCGCGGTGCGGAGTCGTGGGGACAACATTGTCGCCGGTCCCGGCGGCGGGGCCGCCGCCGGGACGCGAGTGGGGCTCAGACGAGTTCGGCGCTCTTGAGCGCCTGCACGATCTCCTCCTCGGCCTCGGGGGAGAGGTCGATCAGCGGGGAGCGGACGCCGGCGTGCTCGAGGATGCCGCGCGCCTTGAGGCCGAGCTTGAGGGCGACGGTGCCCTCCATGTGCGAGCCGCGGTGGTAGACCGCCTTGGTGACCGGCAGCAGGCGGTCGTGCACGGCACGGGCGGCGGGGTAGTCGCGGGCCTTGCCCGCGGCGATGAGCTCCAGCAGGGGCTCGGGGGCGAGGCCGCCGTAGCCGACGAGCAGGCCGTCGACGTCGAACATGGTGTGCAGCAGGTACTCGTCGTGGCAGGACAGGATCTGCAGGTCCGGGTGCTCGCGGCGGAGCACCGGGATCTCGGTGTCCCAGCGGCGCATGTTGCGCACGCCGTTCTTGCCCGGCGCGTCACCCGACCGTCGGCGGTCAGCCACAGCTCGTCCACGGCCCGGAAGGCGAGCGGCTTGC
>NZ_JBEXTX010000080.1:0-38234 GCF_040614175.1 Amycolatopsis sp. NPDC006131 | reverse complement strand
CGCCTACGCCCAGCCCTGGACCTCCAACACCCACCGCCTGACAGCCTTGCCCACCTGGGTCCAGCACTACAACACTGAACGCCCACACTCCGCCCTAACAGCCCACCCACCCATCAGCCGACTGCCCTGACCCTCCACAACCTGTCAGGTCACGACACCTAGAGCGGGCCCATGCGGCTGTCGCCATCGCTCTCCAGGTCGTGACGGTCACCGGCGGGGTCTTGTTCCGGGGTTGGCGGTGGTGAGCTTGGTCTTCCTGCGAAAGGCTTCGTCGTCGACCGCCGCCGGCTGAGCGGCCTTCGCACGAGTTGCCGTGACATGGCACGCCCCAGCACCTACAGCGTCGCTGGTCAAGGCGTACCAGCACTGAGCGCGTTCACACGTGGCGCAGCGCCTGGTTGAGCAGGTTGCCGCTGCGGTCGAGGCAGTCGTCGCAGATCACGGCGCCCGTCTGGGCGCACCGCATGCGCGGCAGGCTGCGCGTGAAGCCGAGGAAGGTGCGCCGGTCGCTGCGATCGCAGAACTCGCACGGCTCTCCCCCGCGCCGCAGGCGTTCCAGGTCGGTGCCGCCGCGGCTGGTGCGTGGCTGCCCGTCGCGGACGAGGCCGAGCCCGGTTTCCACGCAGCGCGCGCAGATCGGGCCGGCCGGGCCGGGGACGCGGCGCTCACCGGCCGCGGGCGGGGTGTCGCAGAACCTGCACCGCATCGTCCGGTCTTCCCGGTCGGGTGGCACCGGAAACCCGCTCACTCGATGCGGGCGATCAGCGCGCCCTGCACGAGCGCGTCGCCCTCCTTGGCCAGCAGCCGCACGACCCCGGCGGCGGGCGCGGAGAGCTCGACGTCGACCTTGTCCACGGCGACCTCGGCGAGCAGGTCGCCCTCGGCGACGCGCTCGCCGTCCTGCACGAACCAGGTCGCCACCACACCCTCGGCGTCCGGGTCCTTCTCCGACAGCAGCGGGAACAGCACTTCGGTCACGTCGCGACCACCTCCGGTGTGGGCAGCACCGGCCGTTCGCACCTCCGCGCTGCCCGGAAACGTCCAGGATGTGACGGCCCGCCCGGTTCTGGCAAGCGCGTACGTTGGGCTTGAACAGCAATCACCAACGGAGGTGAGCGATGCGCACGAGACGTCGGGCACGCTGGGTTCGGATCGAGGCGTGGCACATCCCGGTCCGGCTGGTGACCGGGGCCTTCGTCCTGAACTCGGGCGTGGCCAAGCAGAAGGCCGACGAGACGACGACCGCGCAGCTGCACGGCTTCGCCGCGGGGACGTACCCGCCGGTGAAGCGGGTGCCGCCGCGGAAGTTCGTCCAGGCGCTGTCGGCCGGTGAAATCGCGCTGGGCGCGATGCTGCTGATCCCCGCGGTGCCGCCGCTGGTGGCCGGGGCCGGTCTCACCGCGTTCTCGGCCGGGCTGCTCGGCCTGTACGCGCGCACGCCGGGCCTGCGGCAGGAGAGGTCGATCCAGCCCACCGAGCAGGGCGTCGCGATCGCCAAGGACGTGTGGATGCTCGGCATCGGCGCGTCGCTGGTGCTCGACCACTTCCTGGGGTCACACCGCCGCGAGCGCGCGTAGCGCGGCGCCGAGGTCGCCGGCGGACTCCAGGTGCCGGGCCGCGGACTCGGCCATCGACTTCCGCAGTTCCGGGGTGCCGAGCATCCGCCGGACCGCCGCCGCGAGTTCGCCGTCGGCCTCGCACACGACCGCCAGCCCGGCCTCGGCCATGAGACGGGCGTTGGCGCGGCCGTGCGCGGCGATCGGGCGGTGCATCAGCACGGGACGGCCGCAGGCCAGCGCTTCCAGCCCGGTGGCGCCGCCGGCATTGGTGACCACCACGTCCGCGGCCACGATCCAGGCGGCCATGTCGTCGGTCCAGCCGAGCACGCGCAGCCGCGGGTCGGTGAGCCGGCGCAGTGATCGCGCCAGGCGCTCGTTGCGGCCGCACACCACGACGGGCACCACCGACGGATCGGCCGCCAGCAGTTCGCGGGTGGCGGACTCGACCTGGCCGAAGCCGAGCGAACCGCAGGACACCAGCGCCACGAACGCGTCCGGCGGCAACCCCAGCCGCCGGCGCGCGGCGGCGCGGTCGCCGGGCCGGAACTCGCCGCGCACCGGCGGGGCGGACACCGCGACGAGCGCGTCCGGCACACACCGCACGGCGGGCGGGATCGCCACCGGGTGCATGACGAGGTTGCGGTCGATGCGCCCGTACACCCAGAACGGGTGCGGCGCGAAGTCGGAGATCCACGCCCCCACCGGGGCGCGCAGCCTGCCGCGGCGGCGCAGCCACTCCAGCCCCGCGGTGCCCAGCGGGTAGGTGGACAGCACCAGGTCCGGGTCCCCGATGACCCGCGCCAGGCGGCGGCCGCACCAGGCGCCGGTGAAGCGCTTGCAGGCGGCGGCGAACCAGCGGGAGCGCCACAGCGCCGCGTAGAAGAACTCGTACAGCCACGGCGTGCGGCGCACGTTGGTCACGTAGATCTGCCGGAACAGCGGCCCCACCCAGGCGCCCATCACGTCGAGCGCGTCGAGCCAGCGGACCTCCGCGCCGGGCCACAGCCGGTGCACCGCCTCGGCGAGCGCGCGGCCGGTCGCGTTGTGCCCTTCGCCCATCGTCGCGGACACCACGAGCACCTGTTTCACCGGACCTCCCATGGAGTCAGGCGCGCCGCCCTGGCGGACAGCACGACGATGCCGGCGATCACGACGAGACCGGCCAGGCCCGCGCCGGCGAGCGCGGCCGGGTCGGCGGTCACGATTTCGCCGAGGCACCACACGCCGATGGCGACGCCGACGAGCGGGTCCAGCGCGGTGATCACGGCCAGCGCCGGGGTGAGGAACTCGCCGCGCTGGAAGGTGTTCTGGCTGAGCAGGAACCCCAGCGGCCCGGTCACGCACACCACGTACAGCACCGGGTGGGTGAACGGCGCGGCGAGGCTGTCCCGCGCCTGCCCGGCGACGACCTTCATCAGCCCGGCGGTGACGCCGTAGAGCACGCCGGTGGCGACAGCGAGCCCGAGAACCCGCAGCGCGCCCCGCGCCAGCACCGACACCGCGAGCCCCAGCACCGTCAGCGCCGCCAGCGTCAGCGCCAGCACCACCGGCGCCGGGCCGCGGACGAACGTCGTGCCTTCCTCGCCGGGACGCGCCAGCAGCATCACCGCGGCCAGCCCCGCCACGCACATCAGCGAGCCCGCGCCGAGCACGGCGTCGGGGCGGCGGTGGGCGAGCCGGTCGGCGAAGAACCCGGCGAAGATCAGCGACGTCACCAGCAGGGGTTGCACCACCAGCAGCGGCGCGAAGGCCAGCGCGACCAGTTGCAGCACCAGCCCGGCGACCGTCGCGGCCATCCCGGCCAGCCACAGCGGACGGCGCGCGAGACGGGACAACAGCGCCGGGTCGAGGGTGCGGGTGGTCTCGACCTGTTTGGTGGCGCGCGCCTGCGCCGCACTGGCCAGGCCCATCAGGGCGGCCCCGGCGACCGCGGCGGGCACGGCCACCGCCCAAGCGCTCGGTCCCGTCGGCACCTCGCCCCCTCGGTGTTCGCCCCCGACGGTAGCGGCGGGAACGATCACCGGGGGCCGGGTTCACAAGGGCTTCGGCAGGTCTTCTCTAGACTGCCACCGGTGCAACGGTTTCGGTGGTGGATCGGCGGGGGCGTCCTGCTCTTCGTCCTGGTGCTGGTGGGGATCTTCGTGTTCACGGGGCCGAGCACGCCACCCGGGCCGATCGACCGCCCGGGCCCGCCCGGCACCGGTCCGCTGACGATCGTGTCCATGGGCGACAGCACTCTCTCCGGCGAGGGCGCGGGCAACTACACCGCTGACACCAACGGCGCCAACGGCGACTGGTGCCACCGCTCCCCCAACGCGACGGTGGAGAAGACCGACGTGCCCGGGATCGTGAAGAAGGTGAACCTGGCCTGCTCCGGCGCGCCGGCCGCGCAGGTCGGGCTGGGCGACACCAGGCAGTGGACCGAGCCGTCCCAGGCCGGGCAGCTGGCGGAGCTGGTGAAGACCCACCGGGTCGCGGCGGTCGTGGTCGCGGTGGGCGCCAACGACGACCCGCGCTTCTCGCAGCTGATCTCGCAGTGCTTCCAGGCGTGGTTCATCTCCGGCAACGCGCCCTGCCGCACCGCGATCGCGCCGACCTGGCAGCAGCGGATCGACGCGATGGTGCCGAAAGTGGTGAACGCGCTCGGCGACATCAAGACGGTGCTCGCCCGCGCCGGGTACCAGCCGGAGGACTACCAGCTGGTGCTCCAGTCCTACGCGGCGCCGATCGGGCCGGGGATCCCGGCGAACCTGCAGAACCTCAACGGGTGCCCGTTCCGCACCGAGGACCTGCAGTGGGTGGTCAACGAGGGCGTGCCGGTGCTGTCCCGCGGACTCGCCTCGGCGGCGGCGCAGGCCGGGGCGCGGTTCCTGGACCTGTCCCGCGCCGGGCTGGGGCACGAGGCGTGCAGCGGCGGGGCCGACCCGTCGACGGAGTGGTTCAGCCGGCTGACGCTGCAGCTCAACGACCTCGCCGACGCCGACCGCGCGAGCCATGCCATCCAGGAATCGTTCCACCCCAACGCCAACGGGCACGCCCAGTTCGGCCGGTGCCTGACCGAGTTCCTGGCGACGTCCGGCCCGGCGGCCGCATGCCTGAAGGGCCAGGACGGCAACCTCCACCCGGCGGCCACGGTGACCGCCGGGTAGTGCTTTTGATCCAAAGATCAAGTGATGGTCGTCGCCGGACGGGCAGGCTCCAGGATGACCAAGAAGCGCCTCGTCGTGCATGGACGAGGGGGCGCCGGGTGGTCATCCCGCCGCGTTCCGGTTCGTGCGTATCACGCTGAGCCAGACCTACAAGATTGCATCGGCGGCCTGGGGCGCGGGCCTGGCTCAAGATGATCGTTGCGGCGTCACGCCACGGATGACAGCCCGCCTCGGCTGTGTTCCGGGCACGGCGCTGCGCGCCCGCTCGACGATCCAGGGCCCTACAAGTCCAGCGCCGCGCGCAGGGCGATGTCCACCTGCTCCTGCGTCTGCTGGTCGATCTCGGCGATCCGTTCCACCAGCCACCCGCGGTAGAGGCGGGTCAGGAACAGCGTGGAGATCCAGAACCGGCTGTCCAGCGCGACGCCGAGGATGTCCTGCGGGTCCTCCTCCAGCAGTTCGGTGCCGATGAGCCAGGGGCGTTCCGACTCGTTGACGCCGTCGGAGGACAGCAGCAGCACCGTGCGTTCCCGGGACGGCTGGGTGGGCGGCTTGTACGCCCAGATCTCGCCTTTACGCACCCAGGTCCTTTTCCGCCGCGGCCAGTTCCGCCTCGTCGGCCGCGGCCAGCGCCTCCGCGTCGTGCCGGGCCGGGGCGCGGTAGCCGGTGCGGACGGCCTCTCGCCGGGCGGCGCGCGACAGCCACGCCGACAACGAGATCCCGTGCGCCTTCGCGGCGCGCTCGGCGTACTCGATCGCCGCCGTGTCGAGCGAGAGCGTGACCTTACGAGTTGCCATACCTTTTATCGTACCCTTCGCACGGCGTTTGTCACACCGTCGGCGGACGGCCCTCGAACGGCGTGGACAGCACCACCGTCGTCCGCGTCGACACCTTCGCCGCCTCCCGGATCCGCCGCAGCAGGTCCTCCAAATCACGCGGCGACGCCACGCGCACCAGCAGGATGTAGGACTCGTCGCCGGCCACCGAGTAACACGACTCGATCTCCCGGATGTGCTCGATCCGCTGCGGGTAGTCGTCCGGCGCGGCCGGATCGTTGGGGGTCAGCGAGATCAGCGCGGTCAGCGGCAGCCCGATCTGCTCGCTGTCCAGCCGCGCCACGTACCCCTGGATCACGCCGCGCTGCTCCAGCCGCCGCACGCGCTGGTGCACCGCCGACACCGACAGCCCCACCCGCTCGGCCAGGTCGGTGAAGGAGCAGCGGCCGTCGCCGGCCAGCTCCCGCGCGATCGCCTGGTCCAGCGGCTCCAGCGGCCCGCTCACGAGTCGAGCACGACGAGCTCGTGCGGGCGCTGGTTGAGTGCTTCGACCCCGTCGGCGGTGACCACGACGATGTCCTCGATGCGGGCGCCCCACCGGCCGGGCTGGTAGATGCCCGGCTCGACGCTGAACGCCATCCCCGGCTCCAGGACCAGGTCGTTGCCCGCCACGATGTAGGGCTCCTCGTGCACGTCGAGCCCGATGCCGTGCCCGGTGCGGTGGATGAAGAACTCCCCGTACCCGGCGTCGGCGATGATCTCGCGCGCCGCGGCGTCGACGGACTGGGCGGGAACGCCCGGCCGCACCGCTTCGACCGCCGCCTGCTGCGCGCGCTGCAGCACCGCGTAGGTCTCGGCCACGTCGGCGTCGCGCGGCTCGCCCACGGCGTAGGTGCGGGTGGAGTCGGAGTTGTAGCCCTCGGGGATCGGGCCGCCGATGTCGACCACCACCACGTCGCCGCGCTCGATGACGCGGCCGGACACGTCGTGGTGCGGGCTGGCACCGTTGGGGCCGGAGCCGACGATCACGAAGTCGGCGTGCAGGTGGCCCTCCTCGACGATCGCGGCGGCGATGTCGGCGCCCACCTCGGCCTCGGTGCGGCCGGGCCGCAGCCACTCGGCGATGCGGGCGTGCACCCGGTCGATCGCGGCGCCGGCGCGGCGCAGCGCGTCGATCTCGGCGGCGTCCTTGCGCATCCGCAGCTCGCGGATCACCGGGCCGGCCAGCGTCTGCTCGGCGGAGCCGAGCGCGGCGCGGAACGCGAGCACGTGCAGCGCGATCAGCCCGTCGCTGACCGCGACGCGGCCGGGCTTGCCGAGCCGGTCGGCGACCATGCGGTAGGGGTCCTCGCCGTCGACCCAGGTGACCACCTCGACGCCCAGATCGCCGGTGGGCACCGCCGCGTAGCCGGGGGCCTCCAGCGTCGGCACGACCAGCGCCGGGGTGCCCTCGGCCGGCACCACGAGGGTCGTCAGCCGCTCGAAGGAGCCACCGGCCTCGCCGAGCAGGTACCGCAGGTCCGAGCCCGGCGCGATGAGCAGGGCGTCGGCGCCGGCGTCGGCGGTGGCCGCGCTGGCCCGCTCCAGGCGGGCGCGCAGGGTTTCCGGGGCGGGTGCTGGGATCGCGGTTGAGCGGGACGACATGCCACGCAGCGTATCTGGCCCCGGCCGGGACCGCGTCTGGCAGGCTGTGGTCCGTGACACTTGCCCTGCTGGATTCCGCGAGCCTGTACTTCCGCTCGTTCCACGCGCTGCCTGAGTCGATGACCGCGCCGGACGGGACGCCGGTCAACGCGGTGCGCGGGTTCACCGACACGCTGGCCCGGATCGTCACCGACCGGCGCCCGACGCGGCTCGTCGCGTGCCTGGACGCGGACTGGCGCCCGAAGTTCCGCACCGATCTGCTGCCCAGCTACAAGGCGCACCGGGTGGCCGACGCCGACGCGAACGCGGAGGAGGTGCCGGACACGCTCACCCCGCAGGTGCCGATCATCCTGGAGGTGCTGCAGGCGTTCGGGTTCGCCACCGCCGAGGCCGACGGGTACGAGGCCGACGACGTGATCGGCGCCCTGACCGCGCGGGAGAAGACCGACCCGGTGGAGGTGATCACCGGCGACCGGGACCTGTTCCAGCTGGTGCGCACCGAGCCGACCCCGGCGTCGGTGGTCTACGTGGGCAAGGGCTGGGCCAAGGCCGAGGTGCTCGGCCCGCCCGAGATCGCCGAGCGCTACGGCGTGCCGGTGGACGGCGCCGGGCAGGCGTACGCGGACATGGCCGTGCTGCGCGGCGACCCGTCCGACGGGCTGCCGGGGGTGGCCGGGATCGGCGAGAAGACCGCGGCGAAGCTGATCACCCAGTTCGGCTCGCTCGACGGGCTGATCGCCGCGGCCGCCGCGGGCAGCGCGGACGTGCCGCCGAAGACGCGGCAGCGGCTCGCCGAGGCCGAGGAGTACCTGCGGGCGGCGCCCACGGTGGTCCAGGTCGCCGCCGACGCGCCGGTGTCGCTGTCCGGCTCCGACGCGGTGCCCGCCTCGCCCGCGGACCCGGACCGGGTGCTGGAGCTGGCCGAGCGGTGGAACCTGGGCAGCTCGGCGACCCGCCTGGTCAAGGCCCTCACCGCGAACGCCCGCTGACCCGGCCTGCGTGCCGGGCCGGGTCAGCCTCCGGAGGGGGCCGCGATCTCCGAGCCCGGCTGGGAAACTCACGCGCGCCCGTGCAGGATCCGCGCTCGTCCCGCGCCCGCGGCTCGCGCCGGTGGGCGCGGCTTGCGCCGGTGGGCGCGTGACGAGCGCCCGCGACGGTGGCACCCGAGTGCAGCGGCGATAGGCGACCGAGCGCGGCGGCCACGGCGGTCAGCCGCCGGAGGCGGCGGCCGCCCGGTGGGACTGGATCGTCTTCCGCAGCGCCTTCACCACCGGCTCCACGGGGCGGCCCAGCTCGGCCAGCCGGCCCTTGTACTGGCGCCGTTCGGAGCGGGTGAAGACCGTGCGCAGTTCGGCGGTGCCGGCCAGGGCGCAGAGCGCGCCGAGGAGCGGGTCCACCCGGTACGCGGGCTGCCCGCCGCGCACGGCGCGCCGCACCTCCTCCGCCAGCCGCTTGATTTCGTGCGGCCGGCGCGGCGTCACCCGGTGCACCGGGAACAGGCCGAGCACGCGCCGTGAGTCGACCTTGATCACCTGTTCGGCGGCCAGGTGCTCACGCACCAAGGGCGCGATTCGGCTGGCGCGCCGGGACACCCACCGCCGCCACGACCGGGGCGTGCTGTGGGTGATCTCCAGCAGGACCAGGTCGAGCACCGGGTCCAGCCCGGGCGCCGGCGCGGCCGGCGCCGCCTTGCCGCCGTCGTCGACGAGGAAACCGCCGAGCACCAGGTCGGCCAGCGCCGCGGCCCGCAGGGCGTAGCCCAGTTCGGACCGCGACGTCAGGCGGTTCTTGTCCGTGTCGTAGGCCAGCAGGAAGAGCCGCGCGGCCAGCGAGTCAGGCTTGTCCATCCTCGTCCCCCTTCTTCGGGCGTCCCCGCGGGCGCATGCGCCCCACCTCGCGGGGCAGCCGCCCGGCGTCCGCGAGTGCCTTGCGCAGCAGGAACTCGATCTGCGCGTTGGTGCTGCGCAGCTCGTCGGCCGCCCAGCGCGCCAGCGCGTCGTGCACGGCCGGGTCGAGCCGCAGCAGGATCTTCTTCCGTTCGGCCGGCATCTACTGGTACAGCGTCCCGGTGTTGACGACCGGCTGCGCGTCGCGGTCGCCGACGAGCACCACGAGCAGGTTGCTCACCATCGTGGCCTTGCGTTCCTCGTCGAGCTCGACGACGTCGTGCCGGGCGAGCCGGTCCAGCGCCATCTCCACCATGCCGACCGCGCCTTCCACGATGCGCTGACGCGCGGCCACCACGGCACCGGCCTGCTGGCGCCGCAGCATCGCCTGCGCGATCTCCGGGGCGTAGGCGAGGTGGGTGATGCGGGATTCGATGATCTTCACGCCGGCCGAGGCGACGCGCGTGGCGATCTCCGCGGACAGCTTTTCGGTGATCTCGTCGCCGTTGTCCCGCAACGACAAGCGCGCCGTGTCGGCGTTGTCGTAGGGGTAGGCGTTGGCGATGTGCCGGACGGCGGTCTCGCTCTGGATGGCGACGAACTCGACGAAGTCGTCGACCTCGAACACGGCCTGCGCGGTGTCGGCGACCTGCCACACCACGACCGCGGCGATCTCGATCGGGTTGCCGTCGGCCTCGTTGACCTTCGCCACCCCGGTCTCGTGGTTGCGGATGCGCGTGGAGACCTTGCGCCGCTGGGTGAAGGGGTTGACCCACTGCAGCCCGGCGGTGCGCAGCGTCCCCACGTAGCGGCCGAGCAGCTGCACCACCCGCGCCTCGCCCGGCGCGACCGGGGTCAGCCCGCCGAGGAGCACGAGCCCGGCGAGCACGGCGACCGCGCCCGCGACGAGCATCCCGGCCGAGCCGTCGCTGGTGGCCAGCAGCACGACCCCGCCCGCCACCAGCACCACCGCGACGCCCAGCATCACGAAGCCGTTGACCGCGCGCACCAGGCGTTCCCGCGTCTGCGGCGCCGGCATGTCCACGACGGTTTCCATTGACCGCTCCCCTCAGTTCCTTGCCCCGATGGCTTCAATGTAGCATAGTGATATCACTTTTCCACTGGGATGCGGAATGGGGGACGACGTGGCGGACAGGCAACTGGAGATCGACGGCCTGACGAAGCGGTACGGCGAACGGCTGGCGTTGTCGGACATGACGTTCGACGTGCGCGCCGGTGAGCTGTTCGGGTTCGTGGGCAGCAACGGCGCGGGCAAGACCACGACGATGCGGATCGTGCTGGGGGTACTGGCGGCCGACGACGGGCAGGTGCGCTGGGACGGCGCGCCGGTGACGCTGGAGACCCGGCGGCACATCGGCTACATGCCCGAGGAGCGCGGGCTGTACCCGAAGATGAAGGTCGGCGAGCAGCTGGTCTACCTCGCGCGGCTGCACGGGATGCCGGCCGCGGAGGCGCGCCGGTCGGTGGAGACCTGGACCGAGCGGCTCGGGGTCGCCGCCCGCCGCGACGACGAGGTGCAGAAGCTGAGCCTGGGCAACCAGCAGCGGGTGCAGCTGGCCGCGGCGCTGGTGCACGACCCGGCGATCCTGGTGCTCGACGAGCCGTTCTCCGGGCTGGACCCGGTCGCGGTCGACGTGATGAGCCAGGTGCTGCGCGAGAAGGCCGCCGAGGGCGTGCCGGTGGTGTTCTCCAGCCACCAGCTGGACCTGGTCGAGCGGTTGTGCGACCGGATCGGGATCGTGCGGGACGGGCGGATGGTCGCCTGCGGCACGGTCGGCGAACTGCAGGCGGGCTCGACGGTGCGGCTGCTGGTGGAGGCGCCTGCCGCGGCGCCCGGCTGGGCCGACGGGCTGCCCGGGGTGTCGGTGATCCGGCACGAGGACGGCCGCACCGAGCTGGAACTGGCCGACGGCGCCGACGACCAGGCCGTGCTGCGCGCGGCGCTGGCGAGCGGGCCGGTGCACGAGTTCGCGCGGCGGCGGCAGTCGCTGACCGAACTGTTCCGGCACGTCGTGACGACCGAGGAGGTGGCGGCGTGAACCGGGACGGCTGGACGGGCGTTTCGCTCGTCGCGTCACGTGAGATCGGCATCCGGTTGCGGTCCAAGGCCTACCGGCTGAGCACGCTGGCGCTGCTGGTGGTCATCGTCGGGTTCGCGGTCGTGATGAAGTTGATCGGCGGCGGCAGCGGCGCGGACGCCACGGTCGGCGTCACCGGGCCGACGTCGGCGCTGGCCGCGCCGCTGCAGGCCGCGGGGCAGGCGGTCGGCGAGACCGTCGAGGTGCGCACGCTGCCCGACGAGGCCGCGGGACGCACCCAGGTGAGCGACGGCGACCTGGACGCCCTGCTGGTCGGCGACGGCTCGCGGGTACGGGTCGTGGTGAAGAAGGACCTCGACGAGAACCTGCGCACCGCGCTCAACGTGCTGGCCGGGCAGCTCGCCCTCAACCAGCAGATCACCGCGCTCGGCGGCGATCCGGCGCAGGTCAACGCGGCGGTGTCCGGCGCGGGGGTCGAGGTCTCGCCGATGGAGCAGCCCTACCCCTACAACGGCCAGCAGCTCGTGCTCGGGATCGTCGCCGGCATCCTGATCTACATGTCACTGCTGCTCAACGGCCAGTCGGTGGCGCAGGGCGTGGTCGAAGAGAAGACCAGCCGCGTGGTCGAGCTGCTGCTGGCGACGGTGCGGCCGTGGCAGCTGATGGCCGGGAAGGTGCTGGGCATCGGCGCGGTCGGGCTGATCCAGATGGTCCTGATCGGGGTGGTCGGGATCGTCGCGGGACTGGCCACCGACGTGCTGACGATCTCGGTGTCGGCCGCGGCGGGCACCGTGGTGTGGCTGATCGTGTGGTACCTGCTGGGGTTCCTGATGTACTCGATCGTGTTCGCCGGGCTGGGCGCGCTGGTGTCGCGGCAGGAGGACGTGGGCGGCGCGGTCACGCCGGCGCTGTTCTTCGTCATCGCCGGGTACGTCGTGGGCATTTCGGTGCTGCCCTCGAACCCGGGCAGCGGGCTGGTGGCGTTGCTGTCGGTGATCCCGGTGTTCGCGCCGACGCTGATGCCGATGCGCCTGGCGATGGGCGGGGTGGCGCCGTGGGAGGCGATCCTGTCGGTCGCCCTGGTCGTGGCGCTGATCCCGGTGCTGGTGTGGCTGTCGGCGCGGATCTACCGCAACGCCGTGCTGCGCACCGGCGCGAAGGTCGGCTTCCGCGAGGCGCTGCGCGCGGCGTAGGAGCGCAAGAACGGAGAAGACCGGCGGGCCGGCGGGTTCTAAGGTCGGACGTGAGCCGGCCCCGCCTGGGGGCGGGGCCGGCGTTCCAGTCGTCAGGCGCCGGCGCCGCCGTCCACCGGCACGATCGTGCCGGTCACCATCGAGGCGCGGTCGCTGAGCAGCCACGCGGCCACCTCGGCGACCTCGCGCGGCTCGGCCATCCGCCCGAGCGGGATGGACGCCGTGGCCCGTTCGATGATGCCCGGGGTGGCCTCCTCCCACGTCTGCATCATCTGCGTGACCGTGCCGGCGGGGGTGATGCCGTTGACCCGGATGCCGTCGCGGGCCCAGGTCACGGCCGCGGTCTCGGTGATGCTGTTGAGGGCGCGCTTCATGGCGCCGTAGGCGGGCAGGGCGGGGTTGGCGCGGCGGCTGCCGATGCTGGAGGTGTTGACGATCGCCCCGCCGCCGTTGCCGCGCATCAGCTCGGCCTGGGCGGTCATGGCGGTCCAGTGCGCGCGGAAGTTCACCGCGAACTGCTCGTCGATGTCCTCGTCGCTGGTGGTGTCGAGCGGGCCGGGGCGGCGCTGGATGGCGGCGCCGTTGTTGAACGCGCCGTCCAGCCGTCCGTGCAGCTCGCCGGCGCGGGCGACGGCGGCCCGGATGCCTGCGCGGTCGGCGAGGTCCAGTGGCACGGCGTCGGCGGTGCCGCCGCCGGCGCGGATTTCGCCGACGATGCGGTCCAGCGCGTCGGTGCCGCGGGCAGCGAGCACGACGGCGGCGCCTTCGCGGGCGAACAGCCTGGCCGCGGCCTCGCCGATCCCGCGGCTGGCGCCGGTGATGAACACGACCTTGCCGGTGAGCAGGCCGATGGGTGCGATGTCGGTCGTCATGAGCGCAGTCTCGGGCGGCTTGCGGCACCGGATGCAGGCACAAGCAGTACCAGGATCCGCCGCCGCGGGCCGGGCACACTCGGGGTGTGGACAAGAAGGAGCTGGGCGCGTTCCTCCGCAGCCGCCGCGAGCGGCTCCGGCCGGAAGACGTCGGCCTCCCCTCGGGACCGCGGCGCCGGACGCCGGGGCTGCGCCGGGAGGAGGTGGCGGTGCTGGCGCACATCTCGACCGAGTACTACGTCCGGCTGGAGCAGGGCCGCGCGCCGCGACCCTCGGGCGAGGTCCTCGCCGGGATCGCGGACGCGCTGCGGCTCACCGACGCCGAGTCCGCCCACCTGCACGTCCTCGCCGGCACCGCACCCACCCGCGGCGGCCGGCACCGGCGCGACGTGCGGCCCAGCATCCGCGCGCTGATCGGCCGGCTGCCGGACACGGCCGCGATCGTGACCTCCGCCGCGTTCGAGGTGCTGGCCTGGAACGACCTCGCGGCCGCGCTGATGGAGGACTTCGGCGCGCTGGCCCCGGCCGACCGCAACCTCGCGCGCCGCGCCTTCCTCCGCCCGGCGGCCGAGGGCCCGCTGTACGGGATCACCCACGAGGCGGAGTTCCGGCAGCACGTGGTCATGCAGCTGCGCGCGACCGTCGCCCGCTACCCGGCCGACCCCGAGGTCAACGGGCTGGTCGGCGACCTGCGCGACGGCAACCCGGAGTTCGCGCGGCTGTGGGAGCGGCACGACGTGCGGGCCGTGCCCGCGCTGACGAAGACGTTCCGCCACCCGGTGGTCGGGGAGATCACCGTCGACTGCGACTCGCTCGCGCTCACCGACCGCGACCAGCACCTCGTGCTCTACAGCGCGCCGCCGGGATCCCCGGACGCCGAGGCGCTCGCCCTGCTGAACGTCCTCGGCGCCCGGGCCGGCGAGTACCTGTCCTAGCGGCTGAGCCGCCGGTAGCGGCGCACCGACAGCGGCAGGAACACCGCGATCATCGCCACCGGCCACAGCACCGCCAGCAGCAGCGCGTGCTCGGCGAACCAGCCCCCGCTGTCCCAGCCGGGGTTGCCGAACAGCTCGCGGGTCGCGGCGGCGGTCGCCGACAGCGGGTTCGCGTCGGCGATGGCGCCGAGCCAGCCGGGCATCGTGCCGGGTGAGACGAACACGTTGGACAGGAAACCCAGCGGCCACACCAGGATCTGCAGCGCCACGACACTTTCCGGGCCCTTCGCGACGAGCCCCAGGTAGAGCCCGAGCCACAGGATCCCGAACCGCAGCAGCACCAGCAGCCCGAACGCGGCCAGCGCCGCGCCGAACCCGCCGTGCCACCTCCAGCCGGTGAGCCAGCCGAACGCGGCGAGCACGACCAGCCCGGCCGCCGAGTTCAGCAGGTCGGCCACCGCGCGGCCGGTGACCGGCGCGGACGCCGCCATCGGCAG
Source organism: Amycolatopsis sp. NPDC006131 (assembly GCF_040614175.1). Lineage (NCBI taxonomy): Bacteria > Bacillati > Actinomycetota > Actinomycetes > Pseudonocardiales > Pseudonocardiaceae > Amycolatopsis > Amycolatopsis sp. NPDC006131. Next base: position 23,662 of record NZ_JBEXTX010000080.1, on the reverse strand, counting down.
CGAGCGGAACCGGTCGGTCGACCCGCGCGCGACGTCGGTCGCGATCGCGGTGTAGGTGGACTCGATGCCGAACACCATGGCCAGCGCGAACATCCCGGGCACCAGGAATTCACGGTAGTCGCCGGGCGCGGCCATCGCGCCGCCGAACAGGTAGCCGAACATCACCAGGGTCAGGACCGGGAACAGCAGCCCGACGACCACCGGCGCCGGCTGCCGCGCCCAGTGCGCCAGCTCCCGGCGGGTCATGGTCCAGCCGTCGGCGATCGCCCAGCGCAGTGCGGTCATGCCGGCACCTCCTCGCGTGCGGTCAGCTTCAGGAACACCTCGTCGAGCGTGGGGCGGCGCAGGGTGAGGTCGGCGATGCCGATGCCGGCGTCGTCGTAGGCCGCGGCGAGCCCGGTCAGGTCGCGCACCCGGTCGGACACCGGCACGCTCAGCCCGGCGTCGGTCAGGTCGGCCGCCGCCCCGGTGACCCGGCTCGCCAGCGCCGCGGCGGCGGGCAGGTCGGCGGCGTCCCGCAGGACCACCTCGACCCGGTCGCCGCCGATGCGGGACTTCAGCTGCGCCGGGGTGCCCTCGTCGACGATCCCGCCGCGGTCGAGCACGGCGATCCGCCCGGCGAGCTGGTCGGCCTCGTCCAGGTACTGCGTGGTGAGCAGCACGGTGGTGCCGTCGGCGACGAGTTCCCGCACCGCGGCCCACACCTCGCTGCGGCCGCGCGGGTCCAGGCCGGTGGTGGGCTCGTCCAGGAACAGCACCTCGGGCGAGCGCAGCAGCCCGGCGGCGAGGTCGAGCCGCCGCCGCATGCCGCCGGAGTACTGCTTCACCGGCTTCTCCCCCGCGTCGCCCAGCCCCATCCGGGCCAGCAGCTCGTCGGCCCGCTGCCGCGCCCGGCGCGCGCCGAGGTGGTAGAGCCGGCCGAACATCTCCAGGTTCTGCCGCCCGGACAGCACCTCGTCCACCGCGGCGTGCTGCCCGACCAGCCCGATCCGGTAGCGGACCTGGGCGGCCTGGCGACGGGCGTCGAACCCGGCGACCAGGACCTTCCCGGCGTCAGGCCGCAGCAGCGTGGCCAGGATGCGCACGCAGGTGGTCTTGCCCGCGCCGTTGGGGCCGAGCAGGCCGAACACGGTCCCCGCGGGCACGGTCAGGTTCAGGTCGTCGAGCACGGTCTTGTCGCCGTAGCGCTTGCGCAGCCCCTGCGCCACCACGGCGTTTTCGCTGGACAACACGCCCCTCCTTCTACTCCGTATGCCGTACGGATCATCTATCGTACACCGTACGGAGTTCGTTACCGGCAGAATGGGCCCCGAGATGACCGAATTCAGCGCGAGTGGCGATCCGAAGCGCAGCCTCGAGCTCCTCTGGGGGCTGCAGGAGCCGCCGTCGAAGGGGCCGAAGGCCCGGTTCACCGTCGAGGAGATCACCCGCGTCGCGATCAAGCTCGCCGACACCGCCGGGCTGGCCGCGCTGTCGATGCGGAAGGTCGCCGAGGAACTGGGCGCCGGCACGATGTCGCTCTACACCTACGTGCCCGGCAAGGCGGAACTGCTGGACCTGATGGTCGACGCGGTGGTCGGCGAGACCGCGCGCCCGGCCGAGGTGCCCGGCGGCTGGCGGGGCAGGCTGGAGCAGATCGCGCGGGAGAACGCCGCGGTGTACCGGCGGCACCCGTGGCTGCTGCAGGTCGCCACGAGCCGCCCGCCGATGGGCCCGAACGTGATCGCCAAGTACGACTACGAACTGCGCGCGCTGGAAGGCACCGGGCTCACCGACATCGAGATGGACCAGGTGCTCACACTGGTGCTGGGGTTCGTGCACTCCGCCATGCGCGGCGTGGTCGAGGCCGAGCAGGCGGCGCGGCGCAGCGGCCAGAGCGACGTCCAGTGGTGGGAGTCCTACGCGCCACTGCTGGAGAAGATCTTCGACCCCGAGCGCTTCCCGGTGGCCGCCCGGGTCGGCTCCGCCGCCGGGGAGGCCTACCAGGCGCCCACCGACCCGCACGCGTTCGAGTTCGGCCTGGCCCGCATCCTCGACGGCGTCGAGGCGCTCATCGCGTCCCGGTCGTGAATCGGCTACCGGGGCGCCGCCTCCACCAGGTCGGCCAGCACGGGCTGCCACTGGGCAGCCGTGAGTTCGCTGATGAGCCGCTCCGGCGGGGAGTCGGCGCTGATCGACGGCGGACAGCGGGTGTCCTCGCCCTCGACGAGGACGGAGCGCAGCTCGCGATGGGTGCGCAGTTCGTACACCCGGATCCGGTAGGTCGCTCGTGCCATCGGCACCGCGGTCGACCGGCCCACCATGGCGCCGTACCCACCGCACACGAGGTCCGCGGATCGCCGTTCGCTCTCGACGGTGCCGCAGGCCACCAGTTGCACAGCGGCGGGGTCTTCCGGGTTCGCCGCCGCCCAGTCGGATCGGTCCGGCATGGTGGGGCCGACGACGAAGAGCTCCCCGAACTCAGTGGGCATGAAGATCGCGACGGGGTGGGGCCCCGGACCGGTGTACGGCGCGGCATCGTCGTAGGTGGTGCCGCCACAGGCCGTCTCCAGTTTGTACACCCGGTCGGGCAGGCCACCGCTGAGCGTCTTGACCGCGAAAACCACCGCGGCCGCGACGAGCACGGCCAGCGCCCCCAGGACGATCCTGCCCCGCCTCACGCGTCGTTGAGTCATCGAGCGCAACCTTAGCGGCACCGCCGGAACCCGAAACCTCAGAACGGGGTCCCGCACCACGGCGGAACCCTGGTGGCGAACAGGCTGTCCGCGTGCGGCAGCGCCGCGGGGTTCACCACCTCGAGCCTGCCCGCGGCGGCGAGTGCGCTGGGCAGGCGGTCGCCGAGGTAGAGCATCGCCAGCGTCTCCGGGCCGGTCCGCAGGTCGGCGGCCGCGGTGGTGGGTTCGGCGCCGCCGGGGGTGATCCGGTAGCGGCCGGTGTTGGCGGGCAGCCGCGGGTCGGTCACCTCGATCACCACCGGCTCGCCCGGTCCCCACGCGCGGGCGGCGAGCGCGGCAGGCACGTCGAGCAGGCGCAGCCACAGCTGGTCGTCCACGCCGGTCACCGCGCAGGCGCGCGGGTCGGTGAGCATCGCGGGGAGCGGGTCGTCCAGCGGCCGCCCCGGAGCGCGGACCTCGGAGACCAGGTCGACCCGCAGCAGGAACCGCCACAACCCGGCCAGCGCCGCGGTGTCCGCCGCGTGCAAATCGCGGACCGTGAGCGCGGCGCCGAGGTTCGGCTGGTCGAAGGTGCGCAGGTCCTCGGTGCGGTAGAGCACGAAACCGTCGTCGCCGCGCGGTCCGGTGTGGACGGCGACCTGGTGCTCGCCGATGAGGCGGTCCCGGGCGTAGGACCACCACACCTCGGGCCGCTCGATCATCCCGGCCCGGTGCGGGCCCATCTCCGCGTACAGCCGGGGAACCAGCTCCTGAGCCTCGGCGGCGCCGAGCAGCCGCACCGTCCCGCCTACGGGGGCGTCGGCGCGGAACGCCGCCCGCGTGACGCGCAGGTTCTGGCTCCGGGTGGCCATGCCGTACCCGAATCGCCCGTAGATGGTGGCTTCGCTGGCGTGCAGGACGGCCAGCACGTCGCCGCGGCGGGCGCAGTCGGCGAGCTGGGCGGCCATCAGTCCGGTGAGGATGCCGCGGCGGGTGTGGTCGGCGCGCACTCCGACCCCGTCCACGGCGGCGGCGGGAAGCGCTTTCCCGCCGGGCACGGCGAGCCGGGTCGCGAAGGAGCCCGCGACGCCCACCGGTTCCCCGCCCGCGAAGGCGCCGAATCGCCGCTCGGCGGGGAACGACGCCGCGCGGCGCTTCCACAGCTCGTCGGTGACGGTGACGTGCAGGGTCCGGCCGAGCAGCTCGAACGCCGCCCGCTCCTCCCCCGCCGCCAGCGGCCGGATCTCCACGCCGGTCATGGTTCGGGCTGGGAGACTTCGTAGCCGCCCGCCGCGTCCCGCACCGTGATGGTCACCTTCTCCTTCTCGCCCGCGATGTCCACTGTGCACTCGAAGATGTGCCCGGCGACGACGTCCTCACCGGCCGGGCAGGACACGTCGCCGACTCCGGCGATCAGGTAGGACTCGGTGAGCACCCGCCGGACGCCGTCCTGCAGGTGCGCGGCGTCGAACACCCGCCGCACCGGGGTGAGGCTCGCCGGCGCCGTGGGTGAGGACGTGGCGGCCGTCGAGGTGGTGGGCGGTGGTGGGGTGGACGGTGCGGGGCCGGTCGGGGCACTGTCGCATCCGGACAGCACGAGCGCGGCGCACGCGAGCACCAGCGTGGTCCGCACCATTCACCCCCGGAACGAGCTTCTCAGAAGTGTGTACCACACCACGCGGGCACGGGCGTGGCGAAGAGCCGGTCGGCCCGCCCCAGCGCCGCGGGGTCCGCCGGCTGGATCCGCCCGGCCGCGGCCAGTTGCGAGGGCCGCCACGCGCCGAGGTAGACCATGGCCAGCGCGTCCACCCCGAGCCGCAGGTCGGCGGCGGCGTCGGTGCGGCGGGCACCGTCCGGGGACACGTGGTAGCGCCCGGAGTTGGCTTCCAGCACCGGGTCCACGACCTCCAGCACGACCGGCTCACCCTCATAGGCGCGGGCGCCGAGCGCGGCGGGCACGTCGACCAGCCGCAGCCACAGCTCGTCCCCGCCGCCGGTGTCCTTCACCGCGCGGATGTCGGTGAACAGCAGCTCGACCGGCTCGTCGACCGGGCGTTCGTCGGCGCGCAGGGTGTCGACGAGGTCGACGCCGAGCAGGTAGCGCCACAGCCCGTTGAACGCCTCGTCGGTGCCGGTGTGCAGGCTGATGACCTGCAGCACCGCCGGGTCGTTCCAGTGCTTGCGTTCGACGCTGTAGACGACGTAGCCGTCGGGGCCGTCTTCGCCGTGGTGGACGGCGGTCAGGACGGGGCTGGTGGCTTCGCGGGCGTGCCGTTCCCAGCCCGGCCACCAGTACGGCGGGCGGGTCATCATGCCGGGGCGGGTGTGCGGCAGTGCCGCGTACAGGCCGGGCAGCTGCTCCAGCGCGGTGTCCAGCGGCCACAGCTCGACCTGGCCGCTCGCTGGGACGTCGGGGCGGAGCGCGGCGCGGCGGCGGTCGATCTCGTAGCCGCGGCTGCGCGTGGTGACGCCGTAGCCGAAGCGGTTGTAGATGACGCCTTCACTGGCGCGCAGCGCGGCGAAGGGCAGGCCGCGGGAGGCGATGTCGGCGAGCTGGGCGCGCATGAGCTCGGTGAGGACGCCCCGGCGGGTCCGGTCGGGACGGACACCGACACCGGTGACTCCCGCTGCGCCGGCGCGGGCGCCGCCGGGCAGGGTGATCTCGGCGTCGAACGAGCGGGCGGTGCCGATCAGCTCGGTGTCGAAGGCGCCCAGGGTGCGGCCGGGTTGCTGCGCGCGTTCGACGATCCTCCACGTCTCGTCGGTGGTGGCGGCGACGTGGAGGGTGGACCGGAACAGGTCGACGGCGGCGCGGTGTTCGTCGGGCCGCAGCGTGCGGACGGTGTAGTCACTCACGACGCGATCGTTCCCGACGGTGCGGCCGCACGCCAGCCAATTACCGGGGGTAGGCGACTTCGTAGTTGGCGGCGTCGTCCTTGATGGTCACGGTGACGGTCTTGCCCTGGCCGTTGACGACGGCGGAGCAGTCGAAGGTGGCTCCGGACTTGACCTCCTGGTCGGCGGGGCACTGCACGTCGCCGACCTGGGTGAGCTGGTAGTTGCCGATGAGGACCTGCTTGACGCCGTCCTGCACCGCGCTCTGGCTCAGCACGGTGGTCTTGAGGAACCCGGGCGCGAGGAACGCGGTGACGCAGAACGCGGCCACCACCACGACCGCCGCGCCCAGCCCGATCAGCAGGCCCTTGCCGCCCTTCTTCGCCGGCTGCTGCTGCCCGTAGCCGCCGGGCGCGCCGTGCTGCTGTCCCGGGTACTGCTGGGGCGGGTGCTGCTGTCCGGCGTACTGCTGTCCGGCGTGCTGGGGCGCGGCCTGGCCCGGGTACTGCTGCCCGTACTGGGGCTGTCCAGGTTGGGGCTGTGCGGGCTGGAACTGGCCCGGCTGCTGGCCGTAGCCCGGCGGCTGCCCGTACTGGGGTTGCTGGGCGTACTGCTGCGGCTGGCCGGGTTGCTGCCCGTACCCGGGCTGGCTCCACTGCTGCTGCGGGTCGGTGCCGCCGTAGGGCGTGCTCATGCTGCCGGCCTCCCCTGATCGTCCTCGCTCAGCGCGATCCAACCACAACGCAGGGTGGGCCGCGCTACTCGGCACCCGCCGCGACGACCCCGCGCCGCAGCGCCTTGACGGCCTGCGCGGCGGCGTCACCGACCGGGTCGGCCTTGCCGAGGACCGTCTTGATCTGGTCGAGCAGGTCGACGACCTGCCGGGACCAGCGCACGAAGTCACCCGCGGACAGTTCCTGCCCGTTGGCGTCGGCGGCGGTGAGCACCTTTTCGAGGGATTCGCCGCGGGCCCACCGGTACACCGGCCAGGCGAACCCGGCGTCGGGTTCGCGGGTGCGGTCGAGGCGGTGGCGGCGTTCGTCCTCGGCGAGGTCGGTCCAGATCTTGGCGGTCTCCTGCCACGCCTTGGGCACGCCCCCGGCGGGCAGCCGCGGCTCGCCGGGCGAGTCGCGCCGGGCCTCGAACACGAGCGTGGAGACGACGGCGGCGAGCTCGGGCGGGGTCAGTCCTTCCCAGACGCCGTGGCGGATGCACTCGGCGGCCAGCAGGTCGGATTCGCTGTAGAGGCGGGCCAGGCGGGCGCCGTGCTCGGTGACGCGGTCTTCGCCCTCGGCGAGGTAGCCGCGTTCGGCCAGCAGCGCCCGGATGCGGTCGAACGCCCGCGCGAGCGAGTGGGTGGTGGCGGCGACGCGTCGTTCCAGCTGCTCGGTTTCCCCGGCGAGCCGGTGGTAGCGCTCGACCCAGCGGATGTTGGCCTCGCGTTCGGCGAGCCCGTGGCAGGGGTGGGCGCGCAGGGCGCGGCGCAGCGCGGCCAGCTCACCGTCCTCATTGGCCCCCGATCGCCGTTTCTGGCGGCCGGGCAGGGAAATCCCGGAGTCGCGCAGGTGCGAGGCGATGTCGCGGCGGGTCTTGGGCGAGCGCAGTTCGACGTGCTTGGGCAGTTTGATCCGGCCCAGCGGCTCCACGGGCGCGGAGAAGTCCGACAGCGACAGCGGTCCGGACCACCGGTCCTCGGTCACCACGACCGGGCGCGGCTCGCGCACGGGGTCCAGACCGGGGTCGATCACCACGGCCAGCCCGGCGCGCCGCCCGGCGGGGACGGCGATGACGTCGCCCTTGCGCAGCTTCTCCAGTGACACCGCGGTGTCGGCGCGGCGGGCGGCGGTGTTCTGCCTGGCCAGCGCCTTCTCCCGGTCGGAGATTTTCTTGCGCAGCTGCACGTAGTCGAGCATCGCGTCGAAGTCGCCGCTGACGGCCTCGGCGTAGCCCTTGAGCGCCTCGCGGTTCTTCTCGATGCGGCGGGACAGCCCGACGACCGAGCGGTCGGCCTGGAACTGGGCGAAGGACTGTTCCAGCAGCTCGCGGGCCTGTTCGTGGCCGAGCTGGGCGACCAGGTTGATCGCCATGTTGTAGCCGGGCCGGAACGACGAGCGCAGCGGGTAGGTGCGGGTCGAGGCCAGTCCGGCGACGGCCTTCGGGTCGACCCCGGGCTGCCACACCACGACGGCGTGGCCCTCGACGTCGATGCCGCGGCGACCGGCGCGGCCGGTGAGCTGCGTGTACTCGCCCGGGGTGAGGTCGACGTGGGCCTCGCCGTTGTACTTGACCAGCCGTTCGAGCACCACGGTGCGGGCGGGCATGTTGATGCCCAGCGCGAGGGTTTCGGTGGCGAACACGACCTTGACCAGGCCGCGCACGAACAGTTCCTCGACGGTTTCCTTGAACGCGGGCAGCAGCCCGGCGTGGTGCCCGGCGATGCCGTTCTCCAGCGCCTCGCGCCATTCCCAGTAGCCGAGCACGCCCAGGTCGCCTTCGGGCAGGTCCTTGGTGCGCGTGTCGACGATGCGGCGCACCTCGGCGGCTTCTTCGGGGGTGTTCAGGCGCAGCCCGGAGCGGGTCACCTGGCTCACGGCGGCGTCGCAGCCGGCGCGGGAGAAGATGAACACGATCGCCGGGAGCAGCCCGGCGGCGTCCAGGCGGGTGATCATGTCCACCCGGGACGGCGGCCGGAACCGGGGGCCGCGCGAGTAGGTGCGCCCGCCCCGGCCGCGCCGCAGCGCTGCGGGGGCGTGCATGCGGCCGACCTCTTCCACGCGCCGCAGCAGGCCGGGGTTCATGCGCAGCTCGCCGTCGGAGCCGTCGTCGGCGAACAGGTCGAGCAGCCGGTTGCCGACCATCATGTGCTGCCACAGCGGCACGGGCCGGTGCTCGTCGACCACGACCGTGGTGTCGCCGCGAACCGTCACCAGCCATTCGCCGAACTCCTCGGCGTTGCTGACGGTGGCGGACAGGCCCACGACCCGCACGTACTCGGGCAGGTGCAGGATGACCTCTTCCCACACCGCGCCGCGGAACCGGTCGGCGAGGTAGTGGATCTCGTCCATCACGACGTAGCCGAGGTCGTCGATGGCCGAGGAGCCCGCGTAGAGCATGTTGCGCAGGACCTCGGTGGTCATCACGACGATCTGGGCGTTGCCGTTGATCGCGGTGTCCCCGGTGAGCAGCCCGACGGTGCCGGCGCCGTAGCGCTGCACGAGGTCGCCGTACTTCTGGTTGGACAGCGCCTTGATGGGCGTGGTGTAGAAGCACTTGCGGCCCTCGGCGAGCGCGAGGTGCACGGCGAACTCGCCGACCACGGTCTTGCCCGCGCCGGTCGGCGCGCACACGAGCACGCCGTGGCCGTCCTCCAGCGCGCGGCAGCCGCGGATCTGGAAGTCGTCGAAGCCGAACTCCGCCTCGTCGGCGAAGCGGGTCAGCTGGGGGTACTGGGCGCGGCGCTTGGAAGCCTGGTAGGCCTCGGCCGGCGACACGGAAGGGCGAGGGGCCACCTTGTCAGGGTGTCACATGCGGTGTGCGGGACGCATGCGGTGGGTGTCAGCCCAGGATGGTGAGCGCGCCGCGGGCGCAGCGGGCGGTGACCGGGCCGCCGGGGAGCATCTCGCCGTCGGCGCAGAGGGGCCAGGAGGTGGCCTCGATGCGGACCTCGCGGGCGCGCAGGGTGCGCACCGCGGGGTGGCGCAGGTGCCGGCCGTGGCGCAGGCCGGGCATGATCCGCAGCAGGTCGGCGCGGGTGGCGTGGCCGACGACGGTGATGTCGAAGAGCCCGTCTCCGGGGTCGGCGTGCGGGCAGATCCGCATGCCGGCGCCGTAGTAGGGGGTGTTGCCGACGGCGACGAGGGTGGCGTCGAGGTGGTGGGGTTCGCCGTCGGTGGTGAGGGTGACCGGGCGTGCCCGGAACGCGGCGAGTTCGGCGAGCACGGCGACGTCGTAGCGGCGCGGGCCGGCGGGCCAGCGCAGGCGGGCGGCGCGGGCGTTGACGGCGGCGTCGAAGCCGGTGCACAGGACGGTGGCGAACCAGGCGCCGTCGAGGTGGCCGAGGTCGACGGCGCGGTGGCGGCGTTCCCGCAGCGCGGTCACGACGGCGTCGGTGGCGCGCAGCGGGTCGAGGGGGATGCCGAGCCCGCGGGCGAGGTCGTTGCCGGTGCCCGCGGGGATGATCCCGAGCGGGGTGCCGGTGGCGGCGCAGTACTGGACGGCGTGGTGCACGGCCCCGTCGCCGCCGAGGACGACCAGGGCGTCGAGCCCGTCCGGGAGGCTGTCCGGGGCCGCGGCGCCGAGCAGCTCCAGCCGGTCCACCCCGGCGCGCAGACGAGCGGCCACGGTGCCGGCGATCCTGGCCGCCGCACCGCGGCCGGTGTCGGGGTGGACGGCCAGGGCCGCACGGATACCCATGGGCGAGGCAGACCGGTTAGGTCACGTCCTCGGTCTTGGGCTTGGCGGGCGCGTCGTCGTCGATGCTGCTCGGGGTGTAGTCGAACGGCGCGGCCTCGTCGTCGGACAGGCCGGCCCACTCCTCGCTCTCGCTGCCGCGGTACTTGCGCTTGTCGTGCACCCGCGCGATCTGGATGGCCAGCTCGGCGAGCACGGTCAGCGCGCCGGCCAGGGCGATCATCGAGAACGGGTCCGACCCGGGCGTGGCGAACGCGGCGAAGACGAACACCGCCATGATGATCCCGCGGCGCCACCGCTTCAGCTGGGCGTACTTGAGCACGCCCACGAAGTTCAGCATCACCAGCAGCAGCGGCAGCTCGAAGCTGACCCCGAAGATGATCAGCAGCGACAGCACGAACGAGATGTACTTGTCGCCGGTGAGGCCGGTGATGAAGAAGTCGCTGCCGAAGCCCATCAGCAGCTGCAGGGCGTGCGGGATGAGCAGGTAGGCCAGGACGGCGCCACCGGCGAACAGCACGCTCGCGAAGCCGACGAAGGTGAGCGCGTACTTGCGCTCCTTGGTGTACAGGCCGGGGGCGATGAACGCCCACAGCTGGTACAGCCACAGCGGAGAGGTCAGCACCGCGCCCCCGGCGAGACCGACCTTCAGCTGGATCATGAACGCCTCGAACGGCACCGTCTGCAGCAGGTAGCAGCCCTCGGTGCTGCCGAGCCGCCGGTCGGCCGGGATGGCGCAGTACGGGTCGTTGATGATCGACCCGAGTGACGGGACCGGGCCCATCCTGGTGTTGAACCAGATGAAGCCGAAGATCCCGCCGGCGAGCACGGCGAGCAGGGCCCAGCCCAGGCGGCGCCGGAACTCGTAGATGTGCTCGATGAGCGTCATCGTGCCGTCGGGGTTGAGCCGGCGGCTGCGCTTGCGCCGCCGGTCCCTCCGGCTCTTGGGGGCGGAGTCCGCCACGACAGGCTCCGTCCTCGCCTCAGCTGGCGTGCTTGTGAGCCTGGTCGGCCTTCTCCGCCGCCTGCTGCCGCTTCAGCTCGTCGAGCTGCTTCTGCAGCTGCGCGACCTGGTCGTCGGCGGCGGTCGCCGCGGAAGGCGTCGTCTCGGAGGCCGTGATCTGCTTCTTGTCGGGCTCCTCGGCCTTGCCGTCCTCACGGAGGTCCTTGGTCTCGGCCTTGAAGATCTTCATGGACTTGCCGATGGACCGCGCGGCATCCGGCAGGCGCTTCGCGCCGAACAGCAGGACCACGACGAGCACCAGGATGATCAAGTGCCACGGCTGCAACCCGTTCAGCATCAGTGGCCTCCTTCCTTGCTTGTGACCAACTCTACTTGCTCAGGGGCGGGACGCCGCCGTTGCTCGAGCGCGACGCGCAGACCGGCCGTCCGGGCCGTCAACAGCCCGGTGCGGTCGGTGACACTCGCCGTAACCATGCTCGATGCCTTGCGGAAGCGGCGCAAGACCCCGAATGTCCGGATCAGGACAAGAATCAGAGCCAGGAGGCCCACGGCGGCGAGCACAATGCTCGGCAGGTACGACACGGCGTCACCCTACTGGCCCAAGGTGGCCGGGAGGTGACGTGCCCTTTCCAGCGCGGCGGCGGCCCGGCTACGGACGGCTTCGGCCAGCTCGGGCGGGCTTTCCACGCGCGCGTCGCCGCCCAGCCCGAGCACCAGCCGCACCATCCACGACTCGTCGCCGTAGCGCATCCGCACCCGCAGCCGCCCGCCGTCGAGCTCGGCCAGCTCCTCGCACGGGTAGTACTCGGCGACCCAGCGCGCGTCCGGTTCCAGCACCAGCTGCGCCTCCGGCTGGCCGGGCCGGGCGCGGAACACCCCGTCGGAGATGTCGGTGGGCCGCGCCGTCGGGGGTGGCGCGGCGCGCTCGTCGAGGACCTCGACCTCGTCGATGCGGTCGAGCCGGAACAGCCGGACGCCCTCGGCGCGGCGGCACCAGGCCTCCAGGTACCCGACGGCCTGCACGATCAGCAGCCGCATCGGGTCGACGGTGCGCTCGGTGATCTGGTCGCGGGAGGCGGTGTAGTAGCGGATCCGCAGCGCCCGCCCGGCGCGCAGCACGTTCTGCACGACGCGGCGGGTGGCGGCGGTCTTCTCGCCCTCCCGGACGGCGAGCCCGACCACGACGCCGGAGGGCTGGGCCTGCCCGGCGGCGGCCTCGATCTTGGCGATGGCGCGGTGCACCGCGTCGGTGTCGACCACGCCGGGGGTCTCGGCGACCGCGCGCAACGCGACCAGCAGCGCGGTGGCCTCCCCGCCGGTGAGGCGCAGCGGGCGGTTCATGCCCGCGTCGAAGGTGACCGTGACGGTGTCGCCCTCGAAGGAGAGGTCGATCAGGTCGCCCGGGCCGTAGCCGGGCAGCCCGCACATCCACAGCAGTTCCAGGTCGCGGCGCAGCTGGCGGGCGGTGACGCCGAAGTCGCGGGCCGCGTCCTCGATGCGGATGCCGGGGCGGGCGAGCAGGTAGGGCACGAGCGCGAGGAGCCGGGGCATCCGGTCGGTGGAGCCGCTCATCGGCGCACCTCGTGGTGGAGCACGGACTCCAGGCGGCCGCGCACCGCCTTGGCCAGCACGTCCGGTTCGAGCACCAGCACGTCGGGCCCGTGCCCGGCGATCCAGTCCGCGGCGCTCTCCGGGAAGTACAGGTCGATCTCGGCGAGATCGCCCTCGACGCCGTCCACGGTGAGCCGCCCGGTGAGGCGGGCCCGGCGGCGCACCCCGGCGGCGCGCTGGTCGGCGATCCACAGCTTCGCGGTGGTGACGGGCGAGGGGTCGGGGTCGCCGGTGCCCGCGATCAGCTCCAGCAGGTTGACGTTGTCCGGGCGCTGGACCTCCCCCGGGCGGCCGACGGTGCGCACGTCGCCGACGATGCGGGAGAGCCGGAAGCAGCGCGGCGCGCCGCGGTCGCGGTCGTGGCCCACGACGTACCAGCGGGCGCGCCAGGACACCACACCCCACGGTTCGAGGGTGCGGGTGAGGCGTTCCGCGGAGCCGGAGCGGCGGTAGGAGAACTGGACGGCCTGGCGGGCCTGCACGGCGGCGACCAGCGGGGTGAAGGCCGGTTCGGCGCGGACGCGGGACTCCACGACCGGCGGCTCGGTGTGGTCGACGTCGACCCCGGCGGCGCGCAGCTTGACCAGCGCGCCCTGGGCCTGCCCGGTCATCTCGGGCGAGTCCCAGAGCCGGACCGCGAGCCCGACGGCCGCGGCCTCGTCCGGGGCCAGCTCGATCTCGCCGAGCTCGTAGTCCCGGCGGGCGATGCGGTAGCCCTCGGCCGGGTCGAAGGCCGAGTTGCGGCCGGTCTCCAGCGGGATCCCCAGTTCACGCAGCTCGGTCTTGTCCCGCTCGAACATGCGGGAGAAGGCCTCGTCACTCGCGGCGTCGGCGTATCCGGGCACGATCCCGCGGATCCGGTCAGCGGTGAGGTACTGCCGGGTCGACAGCAGAGCGAGCACCAGATTGACCAGGCGCTCGGCGCGGGCGGTGGACACCCGACCACAGTAGCTCGCACTGGTGATCGAGTCGCCGAGGTCCACCCCGGCGCGCCCAGGATGTCCACGAGATACCCACCCGTGCCGCGGCGAGGTGCGGTTTGGTGCCGAACAGTTGCTCAGGGAGCTACTCACCGCGGTCGGGCGCGACGCCGTTCTGTGATCACTACCTGATTCACTACTTGAGTGACCTACTGGTGGGTGAATCAGAGTCAGAGTTACGTTGCGGAACGTGAGGGTCGGTTCCTGTGGGCGCCGAAGCGCAACAAGACCGGGCGAACGTTTCCCCACTGGCACCGCATGAGCATGGTCCGCCGCGGCGATGTGGTGATCCACTACGCCAACCTCGCAATTCGCGCAGTCAGCCGAGCCACCTCCCACGCGAGCGACGCTCCCCGACCCGATGCATTGCCCGACGACCTGTGGGAGCAGCACGGCTGGAAACTGCCGGTGGACATGTACGAGCTCGCAACGCCCATCCGCCGGGACGACATCCCGATCGACATGCGGGCCGACAAAGTCCAGAAGATGTTCACCACCGCGGGCACGGTGAACCAGGGCTACCTGTACCCCGTCGACGTCGACTGGTTCAACCGGTTCGCGCAGCTCTTCCGCACCCAGCTGCCCGAACAGGTCCTCACCGAGGCGTCGACGGTGCCGGCGGAGGTCGCCAATGGTGCGGAAGTGCTGCTTCGGAGTCTGATCGGACAGGAGCTCCGCACGATCAGCGGCAGACCCAACACCATCCTCAAGGTGGAGGGTGGCAACGCACTCGTCGCCACCAACCGGTCGACTGAGGGACAATCCGTGCCGGTGGCAGATGTGCAGCGCGCACTGGACCTACTCGCCGACAAGGGAGCGGTCACGTGCCAACCAGAGGTTGTCGGCTACCGCAGCGCCTTTATCGGCGCCGTGCTGAGCAACCTGCCCGGAACCGTAACCAGCGACAATCCGCCGACAATTGCATTGGCTGCGCGATCCGCAGCGCCCGTGGCCGGCAGCTCCGCGGCCGTGGTTCCCCGCACGCCGCAAGGGGACCTCGACAAAGAGGTCATCAAGACCACCCGGACCGAGCAGCTCGCACTGCGCCGGACCCTGGTGGGAAACGCCAAACTCGCCCGATGCGCGCTGTGCGGCGAAGAAATGCCCGTCGACCTGTTGGTCGCAGCGCACATCAAGCAACGGAGCATCGCGAGCGATGACGAGCGGCGCGACCTCCTCAACATCGGCATGCTCGCCTGCAAGCTCGGCTGCGACGACCTGTACGAACTCGGCTACATCAGCGTGGACGACTCGGGCACGATCATCACCGTCGAGGCCGATCCGGACCGCCACGGCAAGCACCTGGCGGCGTTGATCGACCAGCTCCGGGGCAAGCGCTGCTCGGCCTTCAGCGAGGCCAACCAGGAGTACTACCGGTGGCACCGCGTGAACAAGTTCCGGCACACCTAAGGGGTCTCAACCGCCGCGGGCGACGCGGCTCAGTGTCTTCCTCAGGTGCTCCGGGAGCGCCACCCCGCCCAGCCCCTCGGCGATGATCTCGATCGTCCGCTCCAGCGCGAGTTCGCGGGCCTCGCGCGAGGTGGGCGCCAGCGGGCCGTCCAGGTGCAGCATCGCCAGGCCGTGCACGGACGCCCACGCGGCGAACTCGGCCATCGGGCGGCGCCGTGGGGGCAGGTAACCGGCGGCGGCCAGGTCGTCGATGGCGTCGACCAGCTTGCGGAACGGGTTGGACTCCTCGACGTCGGCCAGCGGCGGCATCGGCGAGATCCCGCCGGTGAACGCGGTGCGGAACAACCCGGGCTCGGCGAGCGCGAACGTGAAGTACCCCTGCCCGATCGCGGCCAGCCTGCTCAGCCCGCGTTCGGCGGGGTCGTCGGCCGGGTCCAGCCGGTCCAGCGCCTCGTTCATCGCCGCGGTCAGCAGTTCCATCGCGCGCGTCTTGACCGCCTCCAGCAGCTCCTCGTGCCCGGCGAAGTGCCGGTAGGCGGCGGTCGGGGTGACGCCGACGGCCCGCGCGGCCGCCCGGATGGTCACCGACGACGGGCCGCCGGCCTGGGCGAGTTCGGCGGCGGCCCGGATGAGGGCGTTGCGGAGGTCGCCATGGTGGTAGCCGGTTCGAACGGGCGCTGAGGAGCTCACAGCCCGATGTTGACACCCGTGCACATCGGTGGCAAGTTGACGGGTGCCAAGTTTGCGCCCGTCAACATTCGAGGGGTTCCCATGTTCGCTCGGCTCGGCCGGTTCGCCGCCGATCACGCACGGCTCGTCCTCGTCGTCGCCGGCGTCCTCCTCGCCGGCGCGGCCGTCCTCGGCATGACCGCGTTCGGCAAACTCCAGTCCCAGGGGTTCGACGACCCCGGCTCCGACTCCAGCCGCGCCGGCGCCCTCGCCGAACAGCACTTCGGCGGCGAGGACAACCTGCTGTTCCTCGTCCAGGCCCGGGACGGCACCGTCGACGACCCCGCAACACGCGCCGCGGGCGCCGAACTGACCGGACGCCTCGCCGCCGACCCCGCCCTGGAATCGGTCACCTCCTACTGGGCGACCGGCGCCCCGCCGCTGCGCGCCGACGATGGCCGCTCCGCGCTGATCGTCACCCAGCCCGCCGACACCGACGCCGACGCGGTCGAGGCCGTCGTGGACCGCTACCAGGGCGAAAACGGCCCCGTCACCGTGACCGCGGGCGGCGGCGCGGTCGTCGGCCTCGACATCAACGACCAGGTCAGCCGCGACCTGCTGATCGCCGAGATGATCGCCGTGCCGATCATCCTCGTGCTGCTGTTCCTCGTCTTCGGCAGTGTCGTCGCCGCCCTGCTGCCGCTGGTCGTCGGCGGCATCGCGGTTCTCGGCACGTTCGCCGAGCTGTCGGTGTTCGGGTCGCTGACCGACGTGTCGGTGTTCGCGATCAACCTGACCACCGCGCTCGGGCTCGGCCTCGGCATCGACTACGCCCTGCTCATGGTCAGCCGGTTCCGGGAGGAACTCGCCACGGGCGCGGACACCCGGACCGCCGTGATCCGCACCGTGGCCAGCGCCGGGCGCACGATCAGCTTCAGCGCCGCCACCGTCGCCGTCGCACTCGCCGCGCTGCTGCTGTTCCCCCAGTACTTCCTGCGCTCCTTCGCCTACGCCGGCATCGGCGTCATCGTGATCGCCATGGTCGCCGCGGTGGTCGTGCTGCCCGCGCTGCTGACCGTCCTCGGGTCGCGGGTCAACTCCGGCCGCCTGCCCTGGGCGCGCGGCCGCACCCCGAGCACGGTGTCCGCGTTCTGGGGCCGGGTCGCCGCCTTCGCGATGAAACGACCCGCGCTGGCCGCCGTCCCCGTGCTCGCCGTGCTCGTCGCGGCCGCCACTCCCCTGCTCGGCGTCCAGTTCGGCACCCCCGACGAGCGGGTGCTACCGGAAACCGCGTCCAGCCGCGTCGTCGGCGACGAGTTGCGTGCGGCCTACCCGGCCAACGACAGCCGCGCCATCGAGGTCATCGCGCTCGGCACACCCGACCAGGCCACGATCGCCGGGTACGCCGGCCGGTTGTCCGAACTGGACGGCGTCGCCCACGTGACCTCCAGCGCGGGCGGCTTCACCCAGGGCCGCGCCGACGGCCCCGCGAACCCGGCGCTCGGAGCGCCCGGCGCGCAGAAGCTGTCCGTCGTCACCACCGCCGACTCGCGGTCCGCCGAAGCCGAAGCCGTCGTCGCCGAGGTGCGCGCGCTGCCCGCCCCGCCCGGGCTCGAAGTGGCGGTCGGCGGCGACGCGGCCGCGCTGGTGGACAGCAAGGACGCCATCGGCAGCAGGCTCCCCCTGGCGGCCGGCCTGATCGCCGTCACCACGTTCATCCTGCTGTTCCTGTTCACCGGCAGCGTCCTGCAGCCGCTGCGCGCGCTGCTGTTCAACCTGCTCAGCCTGTCCGCCACGATGGGCGTGATGGTGCTGGTCTTCCAGGAGGGCTTCGCCGCCGGGTTCCTCGGCTTCACCCCGCTGCCGCTGGACACCAGCATGCTGATGCTGCTGTTCTGCATCGCGTTCGGGCTGTCCATGGACTACGAGGTGTTCGTCGTCAGCCGCATCAAGGAAGCCCACGACCACGGGCTCGGCCCGCGCGAAGCGGTGGTGCACGGGCTGTCCCGCACCGGGCGGATCGTCTCGGCCGCCGCGCTGCTGCTCGCGGTCAGCGTGTTCGCCTTCGGCACCAGCGGCGTGAGCTTCATCCAGATGTTCGGCATCGGCACCGGCCTGGCGATCCTCATCGACGCCACCCTGGTACGTGGCGTCCTGCTGCCCGCGGGCATGCGACTGCTCGGCCGCTATGCCTGGTGGGCACCCGAACCGCTACGCCGCCTGCACGACCGGGTCGGCGTCAGCGAAACGGCGAAACAACCCGCCGCGGTGCGATGAGGGCGGTGAACAGGAGTTTCCTGATCTTTTGAGGTCGGCTAGCTGACCTGGCGGCGCTGCCAAAGGCTGGGGTGCCCCAGCGCACGTACGGGAGCCGAACTTCGTGACGAGCACCGTGATCCGCGGTGCAGCTCATCGTGAGCACCCTGACGCTCCGCACGGTGTTCATCCGCACTGAGTGGGCGATCCTCGACGACCTGTTCTCCACCCAGCGGCGACTCGCGATCGTGCTCGTGGTCGTGCTCGGCTTCGCGCAGGGTGGGAACGCCCGGCTGCTCGACAAGCCCATCGGGTTGTTCGCCGAGTGGCTGGTCTGGCGGTGCGTTATTGGCGCTCCCACGGGATCTGCTCGCCCGCCTCCACCGGGAACGGCAACCGGTTCTCCGGTGGGGGCAGAGGGCAAGTCGCGAGGTCGATGAACGCGCACGGCAGGTTCACGGCCCGGTTGAAGTCCAGCTCCACCCGCCCGTCCGCGTCCGGCTCGGCGACCGACAGGCTGCGGTTCGCGGCGTACGTCGTCACACCCGACGTGGCGTCCGTGAACAGCACCGAGAACGCCGCGCCGCCCTTGCCGTTGAACGCGGTCAGCGCGAACTCCTCGCCCCGGTACGCGAACCGCAGCACGCCGGGCGAGGAGTACACATGCGACAGTCCTTCCACGACCGCCCCGACGGTCACCGGCCGCGGCTCGTCGTACGGCTCGAACCGGCCGGGCAGCACCCACGCCGGATCCGGCTCGTAGGCAGGCACGCCGCGGAACGCCGCCCGCACCGGCGCCGCCGGGTCCCGCAACCGCACCAGGTACCCGCTGCGCCGCGCCACCTCGACAACCCGGTCACCGGCCTTGACCATCTCGCCCGGACCGCTGTTGACCAGCTCGAACCGCGTCGTGCCGGACACCCCGAAGTCCTCGTCCGGATCCACCACCACGACCGCGGCCTCATCACCGTCGAGACGCCAGGTGCCCGGGATGCCGTCGAACCGCTGCGGCTCCGGCGTCAGCCAGTGCCGCGCCGTGATGCTCAGCCACCCGTGCGGCTCGGCGAGCGCCCGCTCCCGCTCGGCGTGCCAGGACCGCCACGCCTGCTCGAACGCGCTCACAGCGAGCTGATCAGCCGGTCGACGCGCTCGTCCACCGCGCGGAACGGGTCCTTGCACAACACGGTCCGCTGCGCCTGGTCGTTGAGCTTGAGGTGCACCCAGTCGACCGTGAAGTCCCGGCCGGCGGCCTGCGCGGCGGCGATGAAGTCGCCCCGCAGCTTCGCGCGCGTGGTCTGCGGCGGCGTGTCCTTGGCCAGCTCGATCTCGCCGTCGTCGGTGATCCGCCGCACCAGCCCCTTGCGCTGCAACAGGTCGAACAGGCCACGCCCGCGCCGGATGTCGTGGTAGGCCAGGTCCAGCTGCGCCACCCGCGGGCTGGACAGGTCCAGGTTGTGCTTCGCCCGGTACCGCTCCACCAGCCGGTGCTTGATCGCCCAGTCGATCTCGGTGTCGATCTTGCTGAAGTCCTGCTGCTCCACCGCGTCCAGCGCGCGGCCCCACAGCTCCACCACCCGCTGCGCCGTCGGGCCCGAGTCGTTGGCCTGCACGTGCTGCACCGCGCGCCCGTAGTACTCGCGCTGGATGTCCAGCGCCGAGGCCTCCCGCCCGCCCGCCAGCCGCACCGGGCGCCGCCCCGTCAGATCGTGGCTGATCTCCCGGATCGCCCGGATCGGGTTGTCCAGCGTGAAGTCCCGGAACTGCACACCCTGCTCGATCATCTCGAGCACCAGGTTCGCCGTGCCGATCTTCAGCAGCGTCGTCGGCTCCGCCATGTTCGAGTCACCGACGATGACGTGCAGCCGCCGGTACCGCTCGGCGTCGGCGTGCGGCTCGTCCCGGGTGTTGATGATCGGCCGCGACCGGGTCGTGGCGCTCGAGACGCCCTCCCAGATGTGCTCGGCCCGCTGCGACAGGCAGTACACCGCGCCCCGCGGCGTCTGCAGCACCTTGCCCGCGCCGCAGATCAGCTGACGGGTCACCAGGAACGGCAGCAGCACGTCCGCGATCCGCGAGAACTCGCCCGCGCGCGTCACCAGGTAGTTCTCGTGACAGCCGTAGGAGTTGCCCGCCGAGTCGGTGTTGTTCTTGAACAGGAAGATGTCCCCGCCGATGCCCTCGTCGGCCAGCCGCCGCTCCGCGTCGACCAGCAGGTCCTCGAGGATCCGCTCACCGGCCTTGTCGTGCGTGACGAGCTGCACCAGGTCGTCGCACTCGGCCGTCGCGTACTCGGGGTGCGATCCCACGTCCAGGTAGAGCCGGGAGCCGTTGGACAGGAAGACGTTGGACGAGCGCCCCCACGACACGACCCGCCGGAACAGGTAGCGCGCCACCTCATCGGGCGAGAGCCGGCGCTGCCCGTGGAACGTGCAGGTGACGCCGAACTCGGTCTCGATGCCAAAAATCCGCCGCTGCATCTCTCAATGCTAGGCGCTTTTGGCCCCGGCGCGGTGCGCCGTTCGGGCGGCGACACGCCGGGCGATCGTCGCACCACGCGCCGGAACGCCCGGGACACCGCTGTCACCAGGGGTTTCCCACGTTGTGGTCCGGGCCACCCGATAGAGTCGTTCCGGACTGCGACAGGGGTGATCCGAAACCGTGACCGGCAACGCGCTGCGAGCCGACTGCGCGAACTGCTTCGGCCTGTGCTGCGTGGCGCTGCCCTTCGCCGCCTCCGCCGACTTCGCGGTGGACAAGGACGCCGGCACCCCGTGCCGCAACCTGCTCGACGACTTCCGCTGCGGCATCCACGCCCGCCTGCGCGACGAGGGCTTCACCGGCTGCACCGTCTTCGACTGCTTCGGCGCCGGGCAGCGCATCTCCCAGGAGACCTTCGGCGGCCGCGACTGGCGCCAGGCGCCGGAGACCCGCGAGGCCATGTTCGCCGCCTTCCCGGTGATGCGGCAACTGCACGAGCTGCTCTTCCACCTCACCCAGGCGCTGGCCCTGCCCGCGGCCCGCCCCGTCCACGACGACCTGCGGGCCGCGCTCGCGGAGACCGAGCGCATGGCGGGGAGCAACGCTGCGGACCTGGTCCGGCTCGACGTCGCCGGCCACCGCGAGCAGGTGAGCGCCCTGCTGCTGTGCGCGAGCGAACTGGCCCGCGGCAAGCGCGGCAAGAACCGCCGCGGAGCCGACCTGATCGGCGCGAAACTCCGCGGCGCCGACCTGCGGGCCGCCAACCTGCGCGGCGCGTACCTCATCGGCGCGGACCTCCGCCGCGCCGACCTGCGCCAGGCCGACCTGATCGGCGCGGACTTCCGCGGGGCCAACCTCGCGGGCGCCGACCTGACCGGCAGCCTCTTCCTCACGCAGGCCCAGGTGAACGCCGCCCAGGGCGACGGCACGACCCGCCTGCCGGAAGGCCTCGACCGGCCCTCCCACTGGCGCCCCTGACCGGCTCCATCGCACCCAGCGCGCCGCCCTTCACCGCGCTGCGCGGCATCGCGGCTGGGGCGGCCCCGGCCGCCTCCGGGCGGCGGAGAAGCGGAGCCCACGCCGCCCGGGCGCCCCGGCATGGGGAAAGCGAGCCTGTACCGCACCAACGCCGCCGACGCCCGGGGAAATGGAGCCTGCGCCGCCCACCGCACCCGGCGCCCGGGAAAGCCGGCCCACGCCGCCCCCAGCCCGCCCCGCACCCGGGGAAACCGAGCTTGCACCACCCCAACACGCCCGGCACCGGCGAAACCGAGCCACGCCGCCCCAGAACCCGGGAAAGCCGAACTTGCACCGCCCCACCGCCCCCGGCACCGGCGAAACCGAGCCCGCACCGCTCCCAACGCGCCTGGCGCCGGGGGAAACCGCGCCTGCACCGCCCCAACGCCCCCGGCTCCGGAGCAGCCAGCCCACCCCACCCGGCACCGGGAAAGCCGCGCCTGCACGGCCGCCATGACCAGTGGCGTCCACCCGACACCGCGGGCCTCATCCCCGATGCCCACACACTCCCGGCCCTCCCAGCGACACCGCGCGGGCCCCACCACCCGGAAACGCGAAAAGGCCCCCGGACCGAAGTCCGAGGGCCTCTCACCCAAGCTCAGCTCGCCGGCGGCGTCTCGCCGTCCTCCGGCTTCTCCTCCGCCTCCCCGGCGGACTCGGCCGGCTGCTCCGGCAGCAAGGCGTCCAGCGCCGCACCCTGGATCCGCCGGAACTTGCGCCCCGGCCGCTCCCGGTCCAGCACCGCGACCTCCAGCTTCAACGGCGCACTGTCCCCGTTGTTGCTGACCGCCCGCAGCGCGTCCAGCGCGACCTTCAGCGCGTCCCGCAGCTCCAGGCCGTCCTCGTAGATCTCCTTCAGCTTGTTCGCCACTGGCTCGGTCTGCCCACCGGTCACGACGTACCGCGGCTCGTCGAAGATCGAACCGTCGTAGGTCAGCCGGAACAGCTGGTCCTCCTCCGGCACCGACCCAACCTCGGCCACGCACAGCTCCACCTCGTACGGCTTCAGCTGCTCGGTGAAGATGCTGCCCAGCGTCGCCGCGTAGGCGTTCGCCAGCGCACGCGCCGTCACGTCCCGGCGGTCGTACTGGTAACCCTTCAGGTCCGCGTGCCGGATGCCGGCGACCCGCAGGTTCTCGTACTCGCTGTACCGGCCGACCGCGGCGAACCCGATCCGGTCGTAGATCTCGGAGATCTTGTGCAGCGTCGTCGACGGGTTCTCCGCCACGAACAGCACACCGCTGCGGTACTTCAGCACGACCACGCTCCGGCCGCGCGCGATGCCCTTGCGCGCGAGCTCCGAGCGCTCACGCATCAACTGCTCAGGAGAGGCGTACAGCGGCATCGTCACGGTGAGGCTCCAAGAATGCTCGAAGGAAGGGAAGTTCGGCTACGGCGACCGCGCGGATCAGGTGCGGCCGTGGCTGGCCTGCTCGGCCCGGCCCGCGACGACCGCCTCCGCCACCGCGGCGGCCTGCTCGTCCGGCAGCCGCACCGCGCCGCGCTCGGCGGTGATCGTCACCAGCGTCGGGAAGATCCGGCGCACCAGGTCCGGCCCGCCCGTCGCGCTGTCGTCGTCGGCCGCGTCGTACAGCGACTCCACCGCGGTGCGCACCGCGGTCTCCTCGTCGGCCTCCGGGTCGTACAGCTTCTTCAGCGCCGACTTCGCGAACAGCGACCCCGACCCGATCGCGTGGTAGCCCGCGCGCTCCTCGTACCGGCCACCGGTCACGTCGTAGGACACGATCCGCCCGGCCCGCTTCGGGTCGTCGGCCTCGATGTCGTAGCCGACGAACAACGGCAGCGCCGCCAGGCCCGCCATCGCCACGTCCAGGTTGCCCTTCACCATGGTGGCGAGCTTGTTCGTCTTGCCGTCCAGCGACAGCGGAACGCCCTCGATCTTCTCGTAGTGCGCCAGCTCGACCGCGTAGAGCCGCACCAGCTCCAGCGCGATCCCGGCGCTGCCCGCGATGCCCACCGCGGAGTAACCGTCGGTGACGTGCACCTTCTCCATGTCCCGCGACGCGATCAGGTTCCCCGACGTCGCCCGCCGGTCACCGGCGATCAGCACGCCACCGGAGAACGACACGGCCACGATCGTGGTGCCGTGCGGCGCGTCCAGCTCACCCGCACCGGAATTGGGCAGCTGCCGTCGGCCCGGCAGCAGGTCAGGCGCCTGCATGCGGAGGAACTCGGCGAACGACGACGTCGTGCTCGAGAAGAAGGCAGCGGGCAGCGCGGAGCCCGTGGGGCCCGAGGTGTGTTCCATACGTGCTCGTGGTTCCCATCGACGAAGTGTGGCGGGTGGGGGCGGGGCTGAACCCCCCCCTTCTGCATACAAGTAAATTAAAAACGTATATATAAAAAAAAAAAATAAT